>JAQWZS010000009.1 GCA_029253325.1 Bacteroidia bacterium | reverse complement strand
CTCTTTAACCTTTAGCTCCTCGATGGGATTATAGGTTACAATTTTATCAAAGTCTATCGCTGGTTGTTTCTCTTGAATAATTTTGGGTGCTGACTCTTTATCAGAAGCCTTATCAATTTTATTTTCAAGGATTGGTTGAGCTTTGGTTGAGGGGTTTGCTTTTGATTTTTCAGATACAGTATCTTCCTTAAAATCAACTACTGGCAAATCTTGTTTCTTAAAATATAGAAATAACTGCTCTCTACTAGCTGCATACGTTGATGCAAGTCTTAACTGCTTATTTTGATAATAATGCTCATGGCATTCATATCCCTTAGCTAGTATAATTTGATAGCTGCTACACCAAGGATATTCTTTGGACAATTGCTCCAGGCCTTTAATGTCTGTTTTCTCAATTGCAAAAGGTTGATCTACTAATTTTGGTATGTTTATAGTGTAATCTACCAATTGATTGCTGCTTTATTAAAAATTGATTGTATCAACATTTCAGATATTTCTTCAACCAAATCATTTTCTACATCACTAAAGTTAAGTGTAGCATCAAAGTCTTGAAAATTAGAAAAGGTCTGCTCAAAAGAAATTTTGTCATCTGAAGCACATACTAACTTTATTGCCACTTGAATAGTCAATCTATTGAGTTGAGCGTTATCCGTACTTTGAGCCGAAACAGGAGTTACCGTAAATGAGGTTATCTCACCAGAAAAATCAAAATCTCCATTTCTTTCCTCAATACTTAAATTGGTCTCTGAGATAAATTTTTGTTTCAAACCTTCTGTAATTGTTTGACTCAGAAGTGGTGAATTTATTGGAGCATTATTATCAAAATAACTCACAGAAAAAGTCTTTACCTCTTGAGGAATACTTGTACCCGAAAAGGAATAAAAGCCACAAGATTTTAGGGCCATTGAAGCCAATATCATACCTGAAAGTATTAATGTATCAACTTTCAATTTCATATTGTTTTATTTTACGATATAATGTTCGTTCGGAAATCCCTAAGTCCTTAGCTGCTTTTTTACGTCTACCATTATTTTTAAGCAATGCCTTCCTAATCAACTCCTCTTCTTTTGCTTCAAGGGATAACACTTCATGTTCTCCTACAGAATCTTTATCCTCAATAACTACATGTTGATATACCTCGTCCGTTCTAACAGAGGTATTAGGCGTGTAATCTGTCGTTTCTGCCTGAGCAGTATCTTGTGGAATAAATCGAGTAATTGAAGGCTTATTGGGTTCTATAAATTCTTCAGGAGAATCTGAATTCTCTAGCATACCGAAGACCACCTTTCTGAGCTCTGAGACATCTTTTTTAAGATCAATTAGAACCTTATAGAAAATATCTCTTTCAGACACATCACTTTCCTTACCTTTTTCTTTATATACTGCAGGCAAATTATTCTCAGCACGTTCAGGTAAATATTTTCTTAGAGTATCTGCACTAATATGCGGACCCTCTTCAAGCACAGAAACTTGCTCTGCTATGTTTTTAAGTTGGCGAATATTTCCTGGCCAACGATAATTCATGAGGAGTTGCTCTGCATCAAGTGCTAACTCCATCATTTCATTTCTGTATTTTTCAGATGCATCAAAAGCAAATTTTTGAAACAAAAGAGCAACATCTCCAGGTCGTTCTCTTAATGGTGGGACTGCAATAGGTAAAGTAGCAAGCCTATAATACAAATCCTCTCTGAACTTATCTCTTTCAACTTCAGTTATTAAATCTCGATTGGTTGCAGTAATAATTCGAACATCGGTCTTTTGAACCTTACTGCTACCTACTCGAATAAATTCTCCATTTTCGAGCACACGAAGCAATCTACTTTGAGTTTCTAAAGGAAGTTCACCTACTTCATCTAGGAAAATAGTTCCTCCATTGGCACTTTCAAAATAACCCTTTCGATTATCTACAGCACCTGTAAAAGCCCCTTTGTCGTGGCCGAATAATTCAGAGTTAATAGTACCCTCAGGGAGTGCACCACAATTAATCGCTATAAATGTGCCGTGTTTTCGAGGGCTTAGGTGGTGAATAATTTTAGAAAAAGACTCTTTACCACTTCCACTCTCACCTTGTATATATACTGTTAGTTCAGTAGATGCAACACGCATAGCAGTTTGCAAAGCGTAATTTAGCTTTGCAGAGTTTCCAATAATTCCGAATCGTCGTTTTACTTGTTGTAAATCCATTGAATAACTGCAAAAATGGCAGATTTTTTCGATTTTTTGGCAGTCAAATGATTTTTATTCACAAAGAACATAACCTAATGGAAAATCAAATAAAGAACAGTTTTAAAATTTTATTCTACTTTAAAACGTAATTTTTGATCTCTATTGAGTATGGCATGATTGCTTGAACACTTTGTTTTGTACCCCAGCGTTCAATATCGCTAAACTGCTGGATATATGATTCAAAACTAGTATTTTTTGTTATTTGCTGAAGTTGTGAAGTAAAGCTAGCATTCCCTTGAAACTTATTGACCATTTCTATGATTGGATCTTTAGATTTAGGCAATTCTTTGAGTTTGTAATCTTCCAAACCAGCTTCTTCTGCAGCGATAGCAATAGCTTTTTCTAATCCACCTAACTCATCAACCAAACCAATTTCTTTAGCCATTTTTCCTGTCCATACTCGACCTTGTGCAATAGCATGCACCTCATCTTTGGTCATTTTTCTGCCGTTAGCAACTCGAGTTAAAAAGGTATCATAGATTTTATCAACTATCGAACCTATATAGTTTTTCTGTTCTGATGTTAATGGTTTA
This sequence comes from Bacteroidia bacterium, assembly GCA_029253325.1. Lineage (GTDB taxonomy): Bacteria > Bacteroidota > Bacteroidia > NS11-12g > UBA9320 > UBA9320. The sequence continues at coordinate 7,195 of JAQWZS010000009.1, read as the reverse complement.
TCAATTCTTCCCATGTCTGAATTTTTACCTGTCCCCACATACTCGAAGGTGATGCCCATCTTATCATTGAGTAATTTTTGAGCGTTTGGCAATAATCCAAATACACCAATAGAACCAGTTATAGTTGTTGGTTCTGCTATAATTTTAAGAGCTGGTGTAGCAATATAATAACCTCCACTTGCAGCAACATCACTCATACTCACAATAAGCGGCTTTTCATCGGCCAGAAGTTTTGCTTCTCTCCAAATAATATCACTTGCAAGCGAACTACCACCACGACTATCAATTCTAAAAACTACCGATTTAATTTTATCATCAAGTCTTGCTGATTTTAATGTTTTTGCCATATCATCTGCAGCGATTTGAGTACCATCTCCCTTGCCTCCAACAATATCACCACTAGCATAAATAACAGCTATTCGATCACGACTGCTACCCTTTACTCTTATACTTTTAGCATATTTTTTCTCAGATATAAGAGGCACTTTTTTATCCTCATCCTCACCCATTCTCTTCTTCATGGTGTTATAAAATTGATCTTTATACAAAGCCTGATCAATATATCCTGCACTAATAAAATCATTTATAGATTTCATTTGAAGCTGGTCAGCATCAGATTTTAATTTTTCTACACTAATTCCTCGAGCATCAGAAATTTTTGACAAAACTTCATTATAAACTGAATTAATATATGCTTCCATTTGAAGACGATTTTCGGGACTTAAATTTTTTCGAGTAAATGACTCTACTGCACCCTTGAATTTACCTGCTCTAATTGCCTGCACTTCAATCCCCATTTTCTCTAATGCACCAGCAAAAAAAGATACTTGACCAACCATACCGGTGAAAGACATCTCACCTTCTGGATTCACAAAAACACTATCCGCTACAGATGCCATGTAATAGGTAGGAAAATAATAGTAATCCGCATAAGCATAGATAAACTTTCCTGAAGATTTAAAATCTTTCAGCTTATTGCGAATTTCACTGATTTTAGCATATCCAGAGGAGAAAGTAGTTAAATCTAAAATGATCCCTTTAATCTTATCATCTTCTTTAGCCTTATCAATCACTCTGATTATTTTATTGAGCCCTAATGGAATGTTTGAATTTGGATCCAATGCCGATAAAAACACAATCGGACTATCATCCGCGGATTTATCTGATAGCGGATAATTTAGCTTCATATTAAGCACACCATCTGAGGGGATTTTAACCTCAGGTTTTGCTTTGGAAGCAAAACCAATACCAATAAAAATTATTGAAACAATTAATAAGACTATCGCTAGAATATAACCTAGGGCTGATGCAAATACTACTTTAAAAAAACGCATATGGTAAAAACTTTATACTTTAATAAACCAAAACTTTTGAAGCAACTGCTCCAGCCTTAGTTTTAACAAGTACGAAGTAAATACCCGAATTAGGATTATTGAAAGGGATATCGTTTAACGTCAGTGATATATCGTTTAAAATCATCTGTCCGTTTGAATTCCATATTTCTATGTCATAAACATTCTTCGGTAAGTTATCGATATGTATTGTTTGATTGTGAGCACGATATATTGCTATTAAAGGCTTTTTAATCAAATCATCTACGGACGCTTGACCGATAGTAAAAGTTACTGGAATTTTAAAAACATCTCCAGTTTGAACATCTGTATCTATTGTAATTTCATCGTCATAGGTACCGTCAGGTAGTGATTTGAATGTTATCAATAAAGCAGAAACATCTCCAGGCAGTGCTGTGGCATCTACTGATTTGATGATAATATTTCCATTTTTTGAGGTGACATTCGATATTTCTGGAATCTCAATATTTCCATTATTCACAAGATAAATTGTGCGATTAGTAGATGGAGTAACATAATTGTAAGAAATTTGCTTCTGAGATATTTCAAGGTTTCTTATCACTGGTCTTGGGTCATTTGAACCAATTTTGTTCATCCGCTCAATAAACTCTGGATGATCTACAAAAGGATTTCTATTTTTTTGATATCCAAATATTTTCTCATTCCGTTGAATATCCCATGCTGTTGGTTGGAATGTGACATGCCATTGTTTTAGAATATCTTCTTGACTATTAATAAAATTGTTATAATTCTGATATCGTATAGCAAAATAAAGCATCGCCCTCGCTGCAGCTCCTTTGTGTTCATCCCTAGGTTCAAATAGACCACTGCCTAGTTTACTTCCCCCACCAGTCCAACTTGGATTAGTTACTAAACCAAATGGGTTATTACCTCTACGACTATTTGTGCCTCCATCAGTAGGGAATAAGTGATGAATGTCTGCTCGTTGTGGTTCACTGGAACTACCAAAACTTTGCGGCCAAGTGTGCTCGCAATTCATATTATTAGAATTCGCTCCACTTCGGGTGCTAAAAGTAGATACTCTACCTGTGTAAACACAAGTTACATTACCATTTTGATTATCAATATCACCATACATATTATCCCTTGCATTGGTATATCCCAAGTTTCGATAATTTCTTGCTAGAATAGTCTTCAACTCATCTTTTAAATCTTGATAGCTTTTATTAAAAGTAGAGGAATAATAGGCGTCCTCATACCTACCGTCTCCCTGAATATCAATTCGATACTCTGCACCATCGTCTAACACTACAATCAATTCTGAATTATAAGCAATATTATGTCTTGGTTTGAAGGTTACTCTAATTTTTGAGGTAGCTCCGACCCCAATTTCAGTATTCGTTACTCTGCATGAAAAATCATCTGAGTACAACTTGGTTTGATCGACCTTGACAGGGTAGGTATTTTCATTAGTCACATCTACCGCTATTTCCTTTTCTTCTGTGGTGAGTACATCACCAAAGTCTATGGAAGGTGAAGAGAGTGTGATTTGGGCCTGTGCAAAAACAGCACATAGGACAAAAACGCTTAAAAGGTTGTATTTCCGCATGGCAGCAAAGGTAATCAGAAAGGAGTAGAAATAAATTGTTTCTAAATCCCCTATTTTTATTGATAATTAGCTACCTAACCCTCTCATAATAGGTTAAAAAAAGTAATTTAATTACATTACATTCTATCTTCTTTTTAAACCCAAGGCACCCAACAAACCTCGAGTAACTTCCCTCAAAACTGTTCTACCTAACTGTCTTACCATTGGATGAACTTGAATTTTCGTTATCAGAAAACAAATTAGCGAGAGTTTCCAATCCATTGCTTCCTGCTTCATCTGATATGGTTTTATCAAAAGCATCTTTTGTACTGGATAGTGTTTTAACTACCTCTGTACCACTCAAACCCAACTTGTTCGTTAGGCCATCTACTACTTCTCCTTTTAAGGAGTCAATTGTTGGTTCAATGATACTCCATCATGTAATAATTTGCAAGCATATTTTAAATTTTAGGAATCTCATAAAACTCTTCATCGCATTTTAGAAAAAATACTTCAACTAATTGTTCATGGTTATCAAACACAAATTCGCTCAAAGTAAAAAAAATGATGTTGATTTGCACCATGTTTGCACCACTTACAGCAATTAGTCCTATCGATGGGAGATACCACAATAAAGTAAATGAATTAGCTCCTTATTTTTCTGAATACGGTCTATTCAAATACCGCGTTTGGATCGAAATCGAATATTTTATTTCGTTATCTAAATTAGGATTGAAACCTTTCCCTGAAATATCAGAAGAAAACCAGACTTTTTTGAGAGCTCTCTATCAAAATTTTAACGAAGAAGATGCTAATCAAATTAAGGAAATTGAAAAAACGACCAATCATGATGTTAAAGCAGTGGAGTATTTCATAAAAAATAAACTCAAAGGGACTTCCATTGAACCGTTTATTGAGTTTGTTCATTTTGGTCTGACTAGCCAAGATATTAATAATACTGCTGTTCCATTTAGTTTGCAGCTAGGTATCGACGAAGTGATGATTCCCGCTATCAAAAACGTTCTGGAAAAAATAGCATCATTTGCTGATGAATGGAAAAGCATTCCTCTATTAAGTAGAACTCACGGACAAGCTGCAACACCTACCACTGTGGGTAAAGAGTTTGCTGTTTTTACAGAACGTATTAGAATTCAATTAGAAACACTCATTCATACCCCGATAAGTGCCAAATTTGGAGGTGCTACGGGTGCTTTTAATGCTCACAGACTGGCTTTCCCAGATATTAACTGGCCCGAATTCGGAGACAAATTAGTTAATGAATTAGGATTAATTAGAAGCTATCCAAGCACTCAAATTGACCACTATGATCAATTGGCAGCTGTGTTTGATGCCTTGAGGCGTATTAATATCATCCTTATGGATTTTGCTAAAGATATTTGGCAATATATAAGCATGGATTTCTTCAAACAAAAAATTGTTGCGGGTGAAGTTGGGTCAAGTGCTATGCCACACAAAGTCAATCCGATTGATTTTGAAAATTCTGAGGGAAACCTTGGTATTGCCAACGCCCTGTTTGATCACTTGAGCAACAAACTACCCATCAGCAGGCTTCAAAGAGATTTGACAGATAGTACCGTATTGAGAAACATAGGTGTTCCTCTTTCTCACACACTAATAGCTCTAAAAAGCTTAAATAAAGGCATGAGTAAACTTATCTTAAATGAAGATGCTATCCATGCAGACTTGAATAAAAATTGGGCTGTTGTAGCAGAAGCTATTCAAACCATTTTGAGGCGAGAAAAAGTAGAAGGAGCATATGAACTCCTTAAAGACCTTACAAGAACCAATGACGGAATCAACGAACAAAGTATTGCTGCATTTGTAGCTAAACTAAATGTTTCTGATGCCGTAAAAATAGAGATAAGCAAAATCACTCCGTTTAATTATCTTGGATATGCATCAGAATAAAAAAACATTATTAATTGGTGCATCACCAAAAGCTGAAAGGTATAGCTTTAAGGTTACTCAAATGTTGCAAGAATACAATCATGAAGTGGTTCCATTTGGAGTAAAAAAAGGAGCTATCGGAGCACTTCAGATTATGAATGAATGGCCCGAAAAAGAATCATTTGATACGATAACGCTATATATTAATCCAAAACTACAAGAACACTACCTTCAAAAAATCATAGATTTGAATCCTAATCGAATCATTTTTAATCCAGGAACTGAGAATGAAAAACTAGCTGATATGGCTAAACAAAATAATATTCAAACTACGAATGCGTGTACATTAGTACTTTTGCGATCTAATCAATATTAAGACATGAAAAAAATCCCCTTAATTATATTCACCCTATTCGTTATTAGTTGTACTAAAAGTCAAGAGTCGCTCCTAGCTGAAATTCAAGTTTTTGAAAAATCTGAAAAAACAGGCACTCAAGAAGGCCTCAAAGAATTAGCCCTACTACACAAAAACTATGGACTAAAATATTCAGATAGTGAGGCTAATAATTACTTATACGCTGCAGCTCAATACTACTTTTATGAAAATGATACTTCAGAATCAATCAATCTATTATCTGAATATATTACTCGCGATGATAGTACTGACCGCTATCGAAATGCAGCTATCAATTTAGCCATTATGTATGCTAGAAAACACGAATACGATAAATCTCAAGATTTAATTGCTGAAATTTTGGATAATAACCTTCCTACTCCAGCTCAATGGCAAGATATTATTAAACTTTACCAAGATAAAATTGCAGATGCTACTACCATTTCAGAGCCAAAGGACTTTGAAAACTTAACTATGGGATATACTGCCGTTGGTAGATTTAGTGATGCTGTCCGGACTCTTGATAATGCCATCGTGAAATGGCCAAAATTTGAAAATCGAAACAATCTCATTTATCGTGCAGGATTCATAGCATGGGAATATCTGCAAGACATTAAATTAGCAGAAAAATATTACACCCAATTTTTAGATGAATACCCTGATGACGAAAAGGCAGGAGAAGTCAAAGAAATATTAAATTCTGGGATGCTCGAAATGTCTGACGAGGCCATACTTAACATGTTAAAAGGTAAATAATGCCCATAGCACTAATCACAGGAACAACTGCAGGAATTGGAGCTGCTACTGCTAAAATACTTGCGAAAAACAGGTATGATTTAATCCTAAATGGTCGAAGAAAAGAACGTCTGGAAGAACAAAGTCAAGAGCTTGAAGACCAATATGCGATTAAAACAAAGATTATGCATATTGATGTACGAAACCATGACGAAGTAAAACAATACGTTGGAAATTTACTATCAGAGTGGAGTTCGATTGATTTACTTGTCAATAATGCGGGATTAGCAGCAGGATTGAGCAGCATTGAATCTGGAAGTATTGACCACTGGAATCGAATGATTGATACCAACATAAAAGGTCTTTTACATATAACAAAATACGTAACTCCATTACTAAAAAACACAAAAGGACATATCATTAATATTGGTTCTATTGCAGGTAAAGAAGTTTATCCAAACGGTAATGTTTATTGTGGCACAAAGCATATGGTAGATGCTCTAAATAAGGCAATGCGAAGAGAATTAGCCGAATTTGGAGTTCGTGTTACAAGTATAAATCCAGGTGCTGTGGAAACTGAATTTTCTGTGGTACGACTTGACGGAAATGTTGAGAAAGCTAAAAAAGTCTATAATGGTTTTGAAAATCTAGTAGCTCATGACATTGCTGATGCAATTTGGTTTGCAGTAAGCCGTCCAAAGCATGTCAACATCAATGAATTAATCATCATGCCATCAGCACAACCCGCCGCTGGCGAAGTCATTCGAAACAAAGGGCTTTAGATTAATAACCAGAAGCTCCAGCTAGACGAGTATCCCTAGAATGAATACTCATGACAGGAAATGTACTGCTATTGACCAACTGTTGTGCATATGTTCCCATGAATAAACCGGCACTCTCAGTTTCCGTCATAATAAGCATCAATCCTGCATTTACCTCCTCACCGTAACTAATACATGATTCAGCAACATTTACACCGAATTTCTCCTCTTGAGTACATTTAATACCTCTCTCAGATAAATAATTTATCGTTTGATTAACATAAGCATGAACATGTTTTTGTGTTTCTGAGGAGTTGCTTTTTGAAATTCCTAACACATGAACAGTCGCACCAAAGGCTTTTGCTAATTTAATGCAATAAGGTACTTTTTGGCGTGTCGTATTTGAGTCTAATAAAGGAAGAAGTATATGGTTTAATTCAGGGGAAGAAAATTTTTCAGGCACACTAATAACAGGACAAGTCGAACTACTTATCAC
>JAQWZS010000243.1 GCA_029253325.1 Bacteroidia bacterium | reverse complement strand
GCTCATTCAACGACAATTTAAAGATATTGAAACGCAACCTGGAAAATATAAAGATGGAATCGAGTACACAGAAACCCTATTACAAACCAATTGGTAGTATCCTTTTTGTTTTATTGATTTTTAGATCTCATCTTGGTATTTCTCAGAACATAAATCAAGCATTTTATGTTCAATTCCTCGATAAAGACACGTCATTCATTCCTGAACAAATACTGAGTAAAAAAGCGATAGAAAGGAGGAACAAATATCAAATTCCATTAAATTCAACTGACTATCCTGTTAAAAAAAAATACCTGTCAATTCTTAACCGATTGGATAGTGTTAAGGTAAGATACTCCCTAAAATGGTCAAATGGGGCTGTTATTGAGTCTTCTAAAACTTTTATTAAGTCATTGGATAGCCTTCCATTCATAACAAGAATAAAATACGTTGGTACACACAATCGCAATAATAAAAGAGAGTCGATTGAGTTTCATCAACCCATCTTAAAATTAAAGGTAAGTTCAATGGAGACAGTCGGATTGAATGAAGAGGACTATGGAAAGTCATATCAACAAAATCATCAGATTGGAGTTTTGCACCTACACAACAAAGGCTTTAATGGAAATAATATAAGTGTTGCTGTCTTTGACGCAGGCTTTAAAAACATCACTAAAATTTCTGGATTTTTAAGACATCAAGCTAATAATAAATTAAGGTATGGCTATGATTTAGTTAACTTAGATAACTCACTAAGTGACTTTGATACCCATGGTACTGCATGTGCATCTGCTCTAGGTGCCTATGATAGGGGAAAATTTATCGGAAGTGGACCATTAGCTAGGTTAACTCTATTTAAAACAGAAAATGGAAAGAGTGAGTATCCCATTGAAGAATTAAACTGGTGTAAAGCTGCTGAAATTGCTGATAGCCTCGGGGTTGATATTATTACATCCTCACTAGGATATAACCAATTTGACGACCAAAATCTAAACTACACTCACCGTCAATTAGATGGCAATACATCCTACATCAGCATCGGTGCAAAAACAGCGGTTTCAAAAGGGATTATAGTGCTTAATAGTGCAGGAAACCAAGGAAACAGCAAATGGCAGAAAGTTGGCTTTCCCGCTGATGTTGAGGAAGTTTTAACGGTTGGTGCAATCAACAAAAATGGTTCTCCAGCTCGTTTTAGCAGTAAAGGTTACAATGCGAATCAATCTATAAAACCTGATGTAGTAGCTCTTGGTGTTAGAGCTACTGTAGCTAGCCCGAGCGGGTTTTATTATCAAGGAAACGGTACAAGTTTCTCAACTCCTATTGTTGCAGGTGGTGTTGCATGCCTTCTACAAGCCTTTCCTCAACTTTCACCAAAAGAAATAAATGACCTAATTAGACAAACAGCAGATCACAATACCACACCAGATTCAATCATTGGTTATGGTGTCGCACGATTTGATATCGCATTTGAGTATCAAAATTATTTAGATAAAAAAACAGTTAGGCCACATGTCTTCTACTCAAATCCAAAAGAAGTTGTCATTTTTTCAGGAGCATCTGAGTCTATGGATCTGTCGTATTATGTAAATCGAAAATTCTTAAGATTTTGGAAGTATCGTAAAAAAGTAAGTTCAAAAAAAGGAATAACCCCTTCTACCGTTCACTATATTAAAACTTCATTTAATGATAATATTGATACTATTAAGGTTAAATTTTATGACAAAGAAGGTCGTTCTCTTAAGATGAAATAAAACACTACCTAATAATCAATTTCGTTAATCTCTTGTAATCGGGACCTTATACCATTGATCTCCGGAATATACCTCTAAAATATACAGTCCTTTTTGAACATCAATATCAAATTTAGAGTTTAATAAGTTAAGATTATTTTTCTCAAAAATAACTCTACCAAACATATCAATCAGCCTAATATTGGAAACAGGATTATCTGCTGTGATTGTTATGTAATTTTCAAAAGGATTAGGATATACAACGACTTTTGGATAAGCATAATCTGTGACCCCAAGTCCACGAATAAAATTGAACGATGTTGTCATTGTATCATTAGTTCTTATTTGATCATCAATTGCTTCTACAATGAAAACAGCTTGTGCTTCAGCCAGTTGATTATAAGTCAAAGAGCTATCAAAATCTACTATTAAGGACTGACCAGATGCTAAATCTAAAACTTGATTTTTGCTATAAATGGCCACCCCATTAACGAATATTTCACTCGATAAGTTAACTCCCGAAAGATCATCTAAACCATCATTTTTAATCTCAACGACTGGCTTATACAAATGTTCTTTGTACAAATCTTTATCAGGGAAAACAATAGTTTCGATACGAACATCCCTCCTTTTCACTACTACAAATGGTGTCCTAAGTGTATCATTCATAGGCTCATTATCGGGAATTTTAATCCAAGAATGCATCGTAAAGTTTCCCGATAAATTCGAAGACCACAGTTTTTTAGAAACAAAATTATGTGCTCTATTGGGCGGCAACTGGATCAAATCAAAACTATCAAGAAAAACAACGCTATCCGATGTGTTTTTAAAAACAACATAAGCATCCAAATTCTTGAATGTATCGATACCATTATTCATGACTTGAATAGATGGTAAAACAACTTCATCTAATTCTAAAGTATCATGAACTTTAGGGTTCAAATGTTGGGAGATGCTAATATCGCTTCGATATCGAACCACATAATTATAGTTTAATGTATCCAAATAATTAGGTTCATCCTCTAGATTTGAGTGATTAACAATTTGCACATAATAATCACCTACTTCATCAAAGTCTAAATCAGCAAAATAGAATGTATCCGAAGTCAGCCTACTTAAATTAACAGATAAAGAATCTTCTAATACAACTTCTGCCCTGTTATTTTCTACACGAGCACCAATTTTTACAGCATTAGCATTTACGTTTCCATGGTTTCTAACAATTACACTCAATGGGCTTGGTAAACTTCCATGAGTCTCTATTAGTTTGGGTTTGACGACACTTAATAGTTGAATATCATTGCCATTAATTACATAAAATATAGAATTAAGTGTGTCATTAGATTTTACTTGATCATCCTCAATAAAAACCCAAGTCTGCATAGTAAATGTACCCACTGAATCCAGTTTTATAGGATTAAAAAACACTTGCTTTTCAGTCAAGAAAGGTGCATCTTGGAATACACTGTCATAAAACAAAGTCAGACCATCTTGATCTAAAATTCTATATTGGATTAATGTGGAATCCTGATTTGTAATGCCATCATTTCGATACTTGACATAAGGTACAATGGTTGTATCTTTTGAGAAATAAGAATTTATATGAGGTGTCTCAATGTTAACAACCATGACATCATCCACCTTTCTAGAAAATAACGAGATTTTTAATGTATCATTCTCTGGAAAACTATCAATATCCAGCATTGTAAAAGCACGGAGTGTTAAATTACCATCCTCTGGCAAGTAAATGGTATCAAATGGTAAAATGGTAGTTGCTCCACCAATAAGATTAATAACCTTATCTTGAGTAATTAACACCTCATTCAGAGAGTTAACTAATTCCATTCTGACTGTTAAGTTATTTTGAGTCCTAACGCCATAGTTTATTGTTCTGACAACCATTTGCACAGGGTCTCTTTGTAAATCAAATTGAGTACCATTATTTGGAGAAAAAATCTGATCTACTGCAACATCATGATCTTTTATAAATGAAAAATTTATTGTCTTAGAATCATTATCAACAACACTATCCTTGGAAAGTTTAGTCCTAGCAGTAAGAGTGTAATCACCTATTCTATACTTACTAATTTTTCCAAAAACTACCTTAGAGGTATCTCCAGCCGCAATACTAGTAATTTTTTGCTTTGAAAACTCTAGTTGACCAAAGCCATTAAGTAACTTTATTTCTACCGGAAAATTAGATTGATTTTGATAACCATAATTGATAAATCGTCCTATGATTTCTAATGAATCATTTTCGTCATATTGATAAGACGAATCAGATTTGGGGCTTATAAAATCTAAAGTAGCCACATCATTAGCTACTTGCAGTCGAGGTTGAATGTTAAAATTAAAATCAAACCCTGGTGAAAAAGGCACCCATGAAGTATCTCCTGCTGGTGCAGTAAAATAAAACGTATGAGGCCTTACAGGCACCTCACTCTGATAACTAAAGCCTACATTAATATTAGAAGTCTGACGAATTCCTACATAAAAGCTATTAGTCACCAAAATTCTTGGCAATACATTCATAATAAATGTTCCAGATACAGACAATGAAGTATCCGACATAAACAATTCTTTACCAGGTAAACCATCTGCATTCACATCCCACACACCCAATTGAAATAGTCTACCAACAGAGTTAAAATCTACCTTGATTTGATTAATGTATGATGTACCATCCACATAAAATCTTGCAACAAAATCTCCAGTACTTCCATTGAACCCAATACCTCCTGTATTTCCAGAAAATGGATCTGAGTGAGAATAGACATTATAATTGACCACACGATTTTTAGAGATCGTATTATTCAGAGAATTACTATCCTGATCTATTATTATTTGAAGGGTTTCTGTTCCTTGAAATTTAGGTACATAGCTATCAAAATAAACCATTTGACCTTCATATGGGGCTAACTTTGAAATTACTATACTATCCGTATATGAATTTGCCCCACTTACTTCCAGATATACCTTATGATTAACAACTGTATCCTTTCCTACGTTATTTACCAATACTTTTATACTATCCGATTGATTCATCAGCAGTGGAACTGTGCCTAGGCTATATAGTTTAGACACTTCCAAATCAATCGATTTGTTTGGATGATAAATTTTAAGCGTTGGATGAGTAGAACTAGAAAATGATGTCATACTATCCA
>JAQWZS010000235.1 GCA_029253325.1 Bacteroidia bacterium | reverse complement strand
CCTACCTCCAAACTGAACTTGAGGCTAGTTTTATATATGAAGATACTCCTGATCAAGCCAAGGCTACTGAAGATTTTAAAAAGGATATGGTAAGTCTAAATCCAATGGATCGTCTCATTTGTTGTGATGTTGGATTTGGTAAAACTGAAATTGCAATTCGAGCTGCCTTCAAAGCAGTAACTGACAGTAAACAAGTTGCCATTTTAGTCCCTACTACCATTTTAGCACAACAACACTATCATACATTCCGAGATAGACTCCGAGATTTCCCATGTAGTGTAGATTATGTCAATCGTTTTCGTACAGCAAAACAACAAAATCAAACCATGAATAATCTAGCTGAAGGTAAATTAGATATCATCATTGGGACACACAAGTTACTGAGCAAAAAAACAAAATTTAAAGACTTAGGCTTACTCATTATTGATGAAGAACAAAAATTTGGGGTAAGTGCTAAAGAGCGTCTTAAAGAATTTAGAGCCAATGTAGATACACTTACACTCACCGCTACACCGATTCCAAGAACACTCCATTTTTCGTTGATGGGAGCTAGAGATTTAAGTATCATCCAGACCCCTCCACCAAACCGTAGACCAGTTCAAACTGAAGTACAAGCATGGAATGACGAAATTATAAAGGAGTCAATTTCTGCAGAAATTACTCGTGGTGGACAAGCCTTTGTAATTCATAATCGAGTAAAGGACATTCAAGAAATTGCCCAACGAATTCGAAACTTAGTACCACAAGCAAATGTAATTGTTGGTCATGGGCAAATGAAAGGTGATGAACTAGAAAAAGTAATGGTTCAATTTATTGAAGGTGAGTATAACGTATTAGTAGCCACAACTATCATCGAGAGTGGGTTGGATATACCCAACGCAAACACCATTATTATTAATAATGCACATATGTTTGGACTTAGCGACTTGCACCAGATGCGAGGAAGAGTAGGAAGAAGTAACATTAAAGCCTACTGTTATCTGCTGGCACCCCCCATTTATACTCTGCCTGATGAAGGAAGACGAAGATTGCAGGCCATTGAAGAATTTTCAGACCTAGGCAGTGGATTTAATGTAGCTATGAGGGATTTGGATATCCGTGGAGCGGGAAATCTATTGGGAGCTGAACAAAGTGGCTTCATTGCTGAAATAGGCTTCAATATGTATCACAAAATATTGGATGAGGCCATTCAAGAATTAAGAGATGGCGAGTTCAAAGAAGTACTAGAAAAAGTCGACGGTAAGCCCAAACCTAAAAAACTAGAGGTCTCTTCAACAGTAGAGACAGACTTTGATGCTCGAATACCAGAAAAATATGTAGGTAATGTAGCTGAAAGGATTAACCTGTATACTCAATTGAGTACCTTAGATAATGTTGAAGATTTGGACCAATCCATGGAAAAGATTATCGATCGATTTGGCAAACTTCCCAAAGAAGTCTCCCAACTGTTTTTGAGTATTCGACTAAAAATTGCTGCCCAAAACATATACGCTGAGAAGCTAAAAACAAGAGGATCTGATGTATTTTTATATTTCAATAACGATTTAGGCGAAGAATTTTACCAAGAGAAAACATTTAGTAACATCATGGAAATGGTTCGTGTAAAGCCTAATCACTTTAGCTTTAACCAAGCCAATAAACACCTGATTCTGACCATCAAAGGATTTGGAAGCATTCAAGATGGTTTGAGTGAAATTCTGTTACTGGCTCAATAATATGGTAGACTTATTTTCTCTTCATAAAGCTATTACCTTTGCTCATTCATGAGACTGATTACCTCAGATGATATCATTGATGTACTGGCCAAAGGCAAACAACGTGGACTAAGTTTTTTGCTTTCCAAGCTCACTTTGGACAAGCTAAACCGTACCAAGAGTGCATTTAATGAGTCTGCCATCAAGCATTCTAATTGGTGGATCATCCCTGAAGTTAAACAACGTTGGAATAAACTCATCTCTGGTAACTCAAAAGTAACCTACGAAACATTTATGATGAATGGTTATTTAAAAAATAAAAAAAATCTTCGATTACTATCTATTGGATCAGGATCATGCAGCCACGAATTAGAGCTGGCATCATATCCTAATTTTGAGAAAATAGTCTGTGTTGACATTGCGGATAATCGTCTCAAAGAAGCAGAAAAAATAGCTCTCTCAAAAGGCCTTCAAAACATTTCATTTGTATGTGCCAATGCACTTGTATATTCATTTGAATCAAATTTTGATATTGTGTTTTTTCACTCATCTCTTCATCACTTTGATGATATCTCAGCCCTTATTCCAAATAAGATAATCCCCTTATTAAAACCCAATGGGTATCTTGTAATCAATGAATATACAGGTCCAACTCGACTTCAGCATCCCAAGCAACAGATACATGCCATTAATCAAGCACTAAAGATTATTCCACCCAAATTCCGAAAACGCTTCAAAACAGGATGGATAAAAAAACGATATCGTGGCTCCGGACTTATTCGTATGATACTAGCTGATCCATCCGAATGCATAGATTCATCCAGTATACTGCCTACTATTCATACCCATTTTAACACGATTGATGAACGGCCATACGGGGGAAATATACTCATGCATGTTCTCAAAGACATCTCACATCATTTCACAGAAATAGATTCAGAAAAAAAAGAGATTCTTAATTCGTTGTTTGAATTTGAGGATAAATACCTAGAAAGTAACTCTTCGGACTTTGTATTCGGGATTTATCAATTAAAAAAATCTTAGAATTTCTTTAGTAGCTCTCCAAATTCCCATATATCGATAAATGAATTATAGAAAGGAACAGGAGCAAGTCTAATTACATTGGGTTCTCTCCAATCGGCAATTACATCATTGGCAGTTAAATAATCAAATAGTGACTTTCCATTTTCGTTAGTTAACATACTTAATTGGCAACCACGATCTTCAGGTGTGATGATTTCAAAGGCAAGTTTGGAGTTGGATATCTGTGCATCTATAACCACTTGCTGTAAAAAATGATTAAGTTTTTGTCCTTTAAAAACCAAAGCATCCATACCTACCTCCTCAAACATGTCCAAAGAGGCCTTGTGGGCAGCCATAGTAATAACGGAAGCATTACTCAACTGCCATCCTGCAGCACCTGGCTCTGGAATATATCCACGTTTCATCAGAAAACGCTCACTTTCTTTATGCCCCCACCAACCTGCAAATCTTAGAGTGTCTGGATTATTCCCATGTTTTTCATGAATGAAAACTCCACTCACGCCTCCAGGTCCTGAATTCATATATTTATAAGTACACCAAGCAGCAAAATCTACCTGCCAGTCATGCAACTGTAATTTGACATTGCCTGCTGCATGAGCACAATCAAAACCAGCCATGGCTCCTACTTTGTGTGCTGCTGCAGTTAGTGTTTGTATATCAAAATACTGCCCTGTATAATATTGTACACCACTAAAGAATAATAGTGCTAACTCATCACCAGCCTCATCAATAGCTTGCACAATATCTTCTGTTCTCAAATGATGTTCTCCTTGCCTTGGCTCAAGTTCAATTACAGCATCATCATAATCAAATCCATGGTGTTTAACCTGACTTTCGATGACGTACATATCGCTAGGGAAAGCCCCAGCTTCCATAATAATTTTATAACGCTTAGATGAGGGCCTGTAAAAACTAACAAGGAGTAAATGAAGATTGACCGTTAGATTATTCATCACAACAACTTCATCTTTGTTTGCTCCTACAACTTTTGCCTCTTTTTCAAAAAAATGGTGATAACTAAACCAAGGATTCTTTCCATGAAAATGCCCCTCTACGCCAAGATTTTTCCAGTCATCCAATTCCTGCTGTATATATGTTTGAGCTGATTTGGGTTGCAGCCCCAAAGAATTACCTGTAAAATATAGCTGTTCTGCTCTTTTTTTGCCAGAAGGAATATAAAATTGATTTCGATAAGTTTTTAATGAATCCTGTCGATCCAAATCCTCCGCTAATTGTTTACTGGTAGTCGGCATACTGCAAATAAAAGAACAAAATATGGGTTCTAAAATTTAGTTTAGATAATACCTCCACTGAATATCCCTACTATTAAAACGATTAGGAATAAAATTAAGAAAATAGAAGCAATTAACACACCCCAAGCAAGCCCATAGTACTCCGGGACTCCCGGATTTCTGTATTCTCGATAAATGCGTATTGCTTTAATAGATTGTGAAATGGCAAAAAATATCCCTATTCCGGTTATAAAAGATGTTAGTAGTAAAATCAACGAAATCCATGCATTGGTATTCGCCTTTCGGTATTGATCTCGAATGTATGTTTCCTCGTCACTAAACCTTCGAATACTATCTTGGGGCTGATCAATGATAACTCTCGGAATAATAGGGTATTGATTTCGTATTTTTTTTACTTTTTTAAGTTCTTTTGATACAATTTCTAGGCCCGTAAAATCACTATACTCTTGATTAACATTTTTCTTCCCCTCAAGCACTAGTTTCAAATTGGTTTTTTGAGGTTGAACAACACCCCTATCAACTAAAACTTGATTAGTAACTTGTTTGTGCTTTTTGACTCGAACCATTCTACCTCGATAATTTGATTGGCAAGAGACAATTACAACAGTAAATATTAGGATCAATATTGATTTTAAGATTTTCATAAGATTTATTTTAAAATAAACGAAGATAAGTCCCGCTTTTATATCCATACCCTTTAGGGCTGATATATTGATAAGAAGGATTGTACAGTATTTTATTGTTTGAGTTTACTAGGCCATACTCACTATTCAATTTTATGATGATAACATCTTGGTTTACTAAATAAGGAGGTAAGGAATAAATAACGGGCAGTTTTAAGTTGCCCTCTGTATCATAAGCTCCCCAAAGACCCTCGTGAGATTGCACTAAAATAAGACCAAATTTAGGTAACCGAGCACGAGCATATTTGGTCGGCAACATAAGCTTCATTTCTCTGTTCAAAATATTTTGATGAATACTATCTCCTACTAAGGCATAGCCCTTTCTAAAATTACTAGCTATGACAAATCTATATGGAGTCATTAACTTACCTTCAGAATTAAGGTACCCATATAAATTGCCTTCTGCAACAAATGATTTCCCCTCAGAAAGCTCACTTACTTCAGTAAATCTGTAACTACTGATTTGCCTACCATCTTTGAAAATAGCCATCTTTCGATTATTGGGATGCTTTTTTACATTCCAAGATTGAGGATACCCCCATAATCCGATCAATAAAAATAGTATGACCCCTTTTCTCATTCTAAAGCATTAAATTTAAGCTCATCCCCAACGAACCAATGTCCATTTAGCATAATAGCAATAAATGATAGGGTGTATTTATGCTTTTTACGTTGATAATATTGCGTGACATAACAATATTGATTTTCCTTCTCATCTTTACCATAATCGTAATTTAGATCAGTTCGAGTGAGCTTTTTTAAATTTATTTTCAACCTATCCGTTGTTTTTAAAATTTTACGACAATCCCGTTGTAAATTTCGTAAAATCATTTGGTGTTTAAAAATTACCTGATCATTCCTAAATTCAATATCCATGGTATCAAATGTTCCCTTCAAAAATTTTATGTCAGGCACAAAAGGCTTGATAATTTCAGGATTCATCTGAGCTATTGCTTTATAAAAGGTATCGCATAGTGCGGGCAATTCCTTGTGTAAAATACAATTAAATGCCGAACTGTCCTGCCTTTGACCTTTCAAAACATACAATTGAGCATTTACAAGTACCGATACCAGTACCAAAATAAATAAAAAGAATTGTCTGTAGCCCATTTATGTATTACAAATGTATTTAGAAATTGGGAATGCTAGAGGCACAATTTTATAAATTAATAATCGAATATTAAGCCTCTCATCAAGTTAAATATGGTAACTTCGTAGTCATGTATATAAACAAGATTTCTGTACTCGTCATTGCCACGATAATGATGAATAGTTGTTCAATAAAAAATGCTAAGAACAAACAACTAACCATCGTTACTACAACAGGAATTATTGGAGACTGTGTGTCTCAAATTGTTGGAGAACAAGCAAAGGTAATTTCCATTATGGGTGCTGGAGTAGATCCTCATTTATACAAAGCTTCACAGGGTGATATTGCAAAACTATCTCAAGCAGATATAATTGTCTATAATGGTTTACACCTGGAAGGTAAAATGGCTCAAATGCTCGAAAATTTTTCAAAAACAAAACCTGTGTTTTCCATTGGAGATTATATTGAAAAAACTGATTTAAAAGAAGTAGATAAGACCTCCGACCTTGTTGACCCACATGTTTGGTTTAGCCCTAATTTATGGATAGATGGGCTTGGTGGAGTTGCTCTAGAATTAGATAAACTAGAAGGGCTCGATAGCATAATAGAGAGGTATAAAAGTTATGCTTTAGAAATCAAGTCAACACAAACTATGCTTCAAAAACTTTTAGATAAAAACCTAGATAGTAATGAGCGGATTTTGATTACAAGTCATGATGCTTTTGAATACTTTGGAGATGCTTTTAAATTTAAAGTAAGAGGTCTTCAAGGGATTTCAACCACTGCGGAATACGGAACTAAAGACATAAAAGATCTTACAGATTTTATCATAAACAACAATATTAAATCTGTATTTGTAGAAACAAGTGTCCCAAATAAAAATCTAGAAGCAGTAGTCGCGAGTGCTCAAGCTAGGGATTATAGTATCCGTATTGGGGGAACGCTGTATAGTGATGCTCTAGGAGAAAAAAATACTCCTGCCGGAACATATAAAGGAATGTTAATTTCAAATGTTCAAACCATAATAAAAGGACTTAAATAATGGCTACTCCAATTATAGAAGCACATAATCTAACTGTTCTTTATGGTAGGAAACCTGCCATTTGGAATGTTGATTTCAAACTTCCTGAAGGTCAAGTAATTGGAATAATGGGACCAAATGGTAGTGGCAAAAGCACACTACTTAAATCAATTATGGGTGTTGTTGCACCCACTACGGGGTACACTAAAGTTTATGATCAGGACTTAAATCAAGTACGTCACAAAGTTAGCTATGTGCCACAACGACAAGAAATAGACTGGGATTTTCCTGCAAGTGTATGGGATATTGTTTCAATGGGTCGGTTTCATGTCCGAGGTTTGTTTAAAAGGCTTACAAGTGAAGACAATGAAATCATTCAAGAAAGTTTAGAGAAGGTGAATATGCTTGGCTTTGCTAAAAGACAAATCAGCCAATTATCGGGAGGGCAACAACAACGCGTATTTTTAGCTCGAGCCATAGCTCAACAAGGGGAACTATTTTTGATGGACGAACCATTTGCTGGTGTTGATATTGCTACAGAAGAAATGATTGTTGATCTTCTAAAAGAAATGAAAGATCAGGGCAAAACACTTGTTATTGTGCACCACGATTTACATACTGCTCAATCGTATTTTGATCATTTAGTTTTGATGAATACACGATTAGTTGCATGTGGCAAAACATCTGATGTTTTCACGGATCAGATATTGACCGATACCTATGGCGGTAAACTAACTACTATAGCTAAAATTAGTCAAGAACTTGAAAACAAAGAATTCCCGATTAGACATCAATGAGTTTTTGGCAAAACATATTAAGTTATTTTTCAAGCGAATACTACACATTTTGGGTCGTTAGTATTGGTGCTGGAATAATTTGTTTTGCAGCAGGCATTGTGGGTACATTTTCTTATCTCAGAAAACGAGCTTTACTAGGTGACGTTATTTCTCATGCAGTTTTGCCAGGTGTTGCCATTTCATTCATGCTCACAGGTGTTAAAAACCCCATATACTTTTTAATAGGAGCTACAACATCTGGGATTCTATCTATTTGGCTTGTAGATTATATTCAAAGTAAGTCTAAATTAAAACCCGATACCATACTTGCCTTAACACTAAGTGTCTTTTTTGGAATTGGTATTGTACTTCTCACTAAAATACAACACAGTGGCAATGCTGCACAAAGTGGGTTGGACAGCTTCTTGTTCGGCAAAGCTGCCAGTATGACTCTACAAGATGTAATAATATTCTCGATAATAGCATTGATCAACACTGTATGTATTGCTGTTTTTTTAAGAGCTTTTAGCCTCATAAGTTTTGATGAAGAATATGCAAAAAGTCTAGGTTTTAATATTAAAATAATCAAATCATTTTTAGCCCTTCTAACTGTTATCACGGTTGCTATTGGTATACAATCCGTCGGCATTGTACTTATGGCGGCCTTATTAATTACTCCCGCAAGTGGTGCCCGATTTCTTACAAAATCGATAAAAAAGATGCTAATTTATGCTGGTGTCTTCGCATTATTGAGTGGGTTCATAGGTGTAATTATCAGCTCTAGCGGAACAGCAATGCCAACTGGCCCTTGGATTGTCGTTGTATTATCATCCTTCACAATATTTGCTATCTTCTTTGGAAAAGAAAAAGGAGTTATTGCTCGAATGAGAGTTAGGAAATCAAACAATGTAAAAATCAACAATGAAAACATACTTAAGAAATTATACAAGTTATCAGAAGAAGGGAAAGAAAGTATTCATGTAGATCAATTATCTGAAAATCAATCCATCCCCCAATTAAAAACAACATTAAAACGATTAGAAAAAAAGCAAATACTTAGTCAAGTTAAAGGAACCATTATACTTAATGAAAAAGGGAAAATTGCAGCACGAGAAGTAATTCGTAAACATCGCCTTTGGGAAATCTATTTGTCTAAATATTTTCAACTGGATGAGGATCATCTGCATGATGATGCCGAAGGGATTGAACATGTCATCACACCCGAAATTGAAAAACATCTTATAACATTATTAGATAGACCCGAAAAGGATCCACACCAAAGTGAGATCCCATACTAATGAATGACTTTTATATCATATTGACTGCATGTCTAGTAGCAATTAACTGTGCTATTATGGGCAGTTTTTTAGTCATGCGAAAAATGGTTATGATTGGTGATGCGATATCACACGCTGTACTTCCAGGTATATTTTTCGCATACATAATTTCTGGTTCTACTTCTAGCTTACCCATCTTAATAGGTGCAGCATCCAGTGGGATTTTAGCCACAATCATAATCGAATGGTTTACTCAAAAGGCACGTCTTCAAAGTGACGCTTCAATAGGAGTTTCTTACACGCTATTATTTGCCATTGGAATTATTCTAATTTCAAAATTTGGAGCTAATGCTGATATCGATCAACAATGTGTTTTATATGGTGAATTGGAATATGTTTCTCTCTGGTTAGAGCCCATTTTTGGCGATTTTTATCTACCAAGACAGACCCTTATATTAGGGGTTGTCTGCATTATCATCGTATTAGCTGTTACTTGGGGATACAAAGGTTTATTTATTACCACTTTTGATCCTAATTTTTCAATATCAACTGGTATTGCCGTTGGTTTTTGGCACTACTTTTTAATGAGTGGTGTATCACTTACTACCGTGGTTTCATTTGAGTCTGTTGGGGCAATTCTCGTAATCGCATTTTTGTCTGGCCCTCCAGCAATTGCATATTTACTGACTGGAAATTTTAAGAAAATGCTCGTTTTAGCTTGTGTTTTTGGTATTTTGTGCTCAATCGTTGGTTACTACGTCGCTAAATTGTTAGATGTATCGGTTGCTGGGGCTATATCTGCAGTAATTGGAGC
>JAQWZS010000223.1 GCA_029253325.1 Bacteroidia bacterium | reverse complement strand
TAAGTTTCCTCTGCTCCAGCAAATCTTTCACTTTCTGATTTGAGTCCCTTGATTACGGGAATTCCCATCAAATTTTGAGCAAATTCAGCATAAATATTATTCATCAGTTTAGCTTCATCCAAAGCTTCTTGTTTTGTAGAATGAGCTGTATGACCTTCTTGCCATAAAAACTCAGCAGTTCTCAAAAATAATCGAGTTCTCATTTCCCATCTCACAACATTAGCCCACTGATTTATTAATATTGGTAGATCTCTGTATGATTGAATCCAGTTTTTATAAGTATTCCAAATAATTGCTTCACTGGTTGGTCTTACAATTAACTCTTCTTCTAATTTAGCTTTTTCATCCACAATTAATTTTCCAGGATTCTCTTTATCATTTTTTAATCTGTAATGCGTTACTACAGCACACTCTTTTGCAAATCCTTCAGCATTTTTTTCTTCTGCTTCAAACAAACTTTTAGGAACAAATAGAGGGAAGTAGGCATTTTGATGACCAGTTTCTTTAAACATTTTATCAAGCTGTGCTTGCATTTTTTCCCAAATAGCATATCCATAGGGCTTGATAACCATACACCCTCGCACGCTACTATGCTGAGCAAGATCTGCGTTTTCTACGAGATTATTATACCACTTGGAGTAGTCTTGAGCTCTTGTAATTTTCTCAAATGCCATAATTGTTCAATTGAATTATAATATATTATGCAAATCTAATCGGATATTATCAAAATTATTTCTCGATTAGTGTTCAACTTTAAGAGTATTCTAATCTAGTTTAAATTTGTGCTATGAGTGACAATAAATCAATTGATCCAAACCTGTTAAAGCGGATGATGATGGGTGAATTTTCTTGTTATCCATCCCCGAATAAAAATAAAAAATCCAATCAAGGTAAAAGAAATTTAGAGTTAGACTTACATTTTGATAAGTTATATCCTTCAAAATCAGGGTTATCTTCTTTTGAAAAATTGAACCACCAACTCGAAGCGGTTGATGAATTTATTCAATCTGCTAAAAGAAAAAGTGTACGATCAGCTTATATAATTGTGGGGAAAGGAGAAGGAGTATTGAAAAAGAAGGTGTCTGATTACTTAAAAGGTTCAAAAATTCAACATAATACGGTGTCTGACCCTCCTTATTTTGGTAATGCTATAAAGCTAAAGCTTTAGAAGCTAATCAAGATCTTTATAATTTGTCATAACCCCATCATGCCAAATGTCCTCAATTTCATAAAATTCTCGAACATCTTTTTGGAACACATGCACCACTACATCAAGGTAGTCAAGTAGTACCCACCGATTTTCAGCTTGACCTTCTCTACTATGAGGTTTTTCTTGCATAGCTTTGAGTGTTTCATCCTCGATACTGTCTGCGATAGCTTTTACTTGACGATCACTATCACCATGGCATATAATAAAGAAGTCAGCTGCAGCTTCGTTAATCTTTGTAAGGTCAATTTTGATGATATTTTTTGCCTTCTTTTCTTGCATTCCTTTAACTACTATTTCTGCAAGTACATCGGCGATAGAACTCTTTTTTACCATTAATTGAAATAACTTTGCTGCGAAAGTAGTTTAATACTTGAAAAAGCAGTTTCTTGAATAGTTATAACATTGAATTTTTGAATGAGGTAGATTCTACTAATTCCTATCTCAAAAAATGTATGCAAGAGCGAGGAATTGTTGCACCTTTCTGTGTGTATGCGGGTAGTCAAACGGATGGACGTGGTCAACGATCTCGAGTATGGGAAAGCCAACCTTTTGAGAATATTTTAGCTAGTTTTTTAGTAGATAATTTTGGACAACTATCAAATTTACCTCAGTTAAATAATGCTGCTACGCTAGCTATTGTAGACACCCTCAAAGAATATGAAGTAAACAACATTAAGGTAAAATGGCCCAATGATGTGTTTGTCGGTTCAAAAAAGATTGCTGGAATTCTTATTGAAAATATAGTTTCTCAACAAGAAGTCAAAAAAGCAGTTGTTGGTATAGGAGTCAATGTAAATCAAAAGCATTTTGATAAATTTGAAGCTACTTCTGTTGTTAATGAGTTAGGATACAGTGTAAGTGTTATTGAATTTTTACAAGTGCTTTACAATCATTTTTATTCCTACATTACAAAGGATAAACTGTTATTGAATCAGTCTGTTAATGAAAATTTGTACAAAAAAGGGGAGATGGTCACTTTTAAGGAAAATGAAAAAAAACAATCTTACATCGTAAACCATATTTGTTTGAATGGGAGTTTGCAGGTTTCTGCTATGGGCGAGCATTTTGAATTGGAACATCATAAAGTCAAATGGGTAAAATAAATCTTTGCATTGATATTGGGAATACATCTACCAAAGCAGGAGTGTTCAAACAGGGGGAGATGATTGATTACATTAAGCCTTTTACGAACAAGCATTTTGAAGAATTATTTCGAGAAGGAGTAGATGTTTTAGTTTCAAAAACAGGGGAAAATCCAAAACTTGAAGGATTGTTATCCGATGAACATTACCTAAGTTGTCAAACACCTATTCCAATTCAATTGAACTATAACACACCGGAAACACTCGGTGCTGATAGAATTGCTGCTGCTGTTGGAGCTCATTTTTTTAAACCAGACTCAACATGTTTAATTATAGATATTGGAACATGCCTTACAATGGATTTGTTACATGAAAATGAGTTTCTAGGAGGTATGATTTCTCCTGGCATAGATATTCGATTCAAAGCAATGAATCAATTTACCGTTGGACTTCCGTTAGTTGAAATAGATGATTCAAAGAAATTTCCTGGCAAGTCAACAGTTGAGTCAATTCAAATTGGTGTAAGTCAGTCTATTCGTCATGAGATTTTAGGATATATTCAGGAACAAAATGAGTTGTATGATTCATTGAAAATTATTTTTTGTGGCGAAAACATTTTCCATTTTGATAAAGTCATCAAAAATGAGATATTCGCACGCCCAAATTTAGTCCTTGAAGGTCTCAATCAAATCATACAACACCATGCATAAGTTATTCAGAAGTTACATTTTGATATCTATGCTATTTCCGCTTACGGCATTTGCTCAACTAAGTACAAGCTCGCCATATAGTATATTTGGTCTTGGTGAGTTGACACCCGGAGGATTTACGCAACATCGTGGAGTTGGAGGTGCCTCAGTTTCAGTTAGAGATCAAAACAATTTTTCATTTTCAAATCCGGCTAGTTATTCCAAAATTAGGTTTACGATATATAATGTAGGTGCTGGCGTAAATTTTGGAAAAATTTCCAATCAAACAACAGAAGCTGAGACTAATTCAGGTAATTTTAATCATTTTGCAATGGCTTTTCCATTGAATACTAAAAAGGCTATGGCATTTAGTTTTGGGGTGAACCAATACAGTGATATTGGTTATGAGATTAAAGATGATGATTATGAGATCAAAAATATAGTAGCTCCTGATACGCTAAATTATTTTAGCCTATATAAAGGTTCTGGTGGTATTAACCGTTTGTATGTTGGGTATGGCGTTGAATTGATGAAGAATTTTAGCTTCGGAGGTAACTTGAATATGAACTTTGGAAATATTCAGTCTAGAAAGTATCGAGTTTATC
>JAQWZS010000222.1 GCA_029253325.1 Bacteroidia bacterium | reverse complement strand
CTTGCCCTGACGCTGTAGTAGAAAATGTTTTGAAAGAATTACTTACCTTTTTTAATAACAGAAAGTCAATAGAAGAAGTGCTAGCACCTTTTAACCAAGAATAACTTTATTACAATAACCAAGAATTAGCTCTAACTGCTCCTTCTTACTTAAATTAGTATTATCTATTAGAATAGCATCTTTAGACTGCACAAGAGGATTTTCTTCTCTATTAGAATCATCATAATCTCTTTGATCTAAATTTCGCTCAATCTCTTCCATACTTACATTTTTCAAATCTGAAAACCTTCTTAAGGTTCTTTCTTTTAATGAAGCGGTTATAAATAATTTGAGTTCAGCATCAGGAAAAACAACAGAACCAATATCTCTACCATCCATTACTACACCTTTGTTTTGACCTATTTCTTGTTGTTTTTTTACTAAAAAATCCCGAACAACTTTGAGTGTACTCACTGGACTAACATACTTTGAGACACGCATATTTCGAATTTCATGCTCGACATTGACTTGATTTAAATAGGTTTCGAAAAATTTTTTTTCAGGATTTAACACGAAATCTATCTTAATATTACCAAGGATTGCTGGATCATCATTGAGTTCTTCAAGTGATATGCCTTCGTTAAGTAAATATAGAGTTACCGCTCTATACATGGCACCACTATCAATGAATAGATAGCCTAATTCTTTAGCTATATTTTTAGCAAGTGTTCCTTTACCACAACTAGAGTGACCATCAATAGCGATATTTATTTTCGTATCCAATATTGGTCAAACTTAAACCTATTTTTTTATTTTTTTTAATAGGTGTTAAATATTATAACTATCTGAAAGATGAGAATAAACTAATTTGCTATTTTACTTTCTGTTTAAAACTAGATAAGTCTCTAGATACTGAGAAATAATTTGAGGCTATTCCTGGAAAATAACCGGCACTTCCATAGCCAATCATGAGCTTTTTAACTCCGATGGAAAATCCCCAGCTAAATCCAGTGCTTGCTTTCCTATTTTCAGGACCCAATTCTGCTCTTCTTTGGTGATTGTATCCCGCTCTAATTTGAAAATTATCAGAAAAAATGAATTCTGTGTTAAAAATCACATGACGCATAGCCTTTTCTCCAAAAGATAAGCTTTGATTTTTAACTACTCCCGTCTCTAAGTCAATTTCTTTATTTCTTGAGTTCGTATTTACATATGAGTTGTTCCAACGGTGAAGATTATGGAGTGTAAGTGTAAATCTCAAAGGATTGAAAGCTAATTTTTTACTGATACTAGCTTGTATATCAAAAGGAATTGATTCTCTTGGACTGTCGTCTGAATATCGGATAAATTGATAACCCATGTTTTTAACAACAAATCCAATATTCATTAATTTATCGACGTCAGAGTATTGACCACCAAGATCAATGCCTCCAGCTGTACTTACATAGGCTTCATAAACGCTATATAAGAACTTGCCATTTGCACCAATGGTAATTTTATCGGTAATTTTTCGACTTAAGCCAACTTGAAATGTGTAATCTGTAGCATCAAACTCTCCAATAATATCTCCAGCATTGTCTGTTCTAACAAAATTTCCATAATCATAGAAACCAATATTAAATGACATTGCATGTATACTGTCGATTTCTCTTCCATAGCTTCCAAAACCGTAATTAATATCAGCCACATGGTTAGCATAAGATAGTGATGCATTGTGGTGCATTTGACGATTGATAAGAGCAGGGTTTTGGAATCCAGCCGCGGGATCACGATCGGTATTTACTATGGATACGCCACCAAGTGATGTGTGTCTTGCATTATTTTCAATCAGTGCAAATGCAAAAGCACTACTGCCCCCAATTTGGGCGATTGATACTAAGCTAGTTGAAAGGATCAAAAAGAGCTGGATTATTCTCATACAGTTTAGTAACGTCAAATTTATAAAATATTGATGTGTTGAGGATGTTTAATTTTTTTAATCCTTCGAATGATGTGTATCACTGATGACTTTGCCGTCTTCAATCGTAATAATTCGATTTGCTTTGTCAATGACTCTCTGATCATGGGTGCTGAATATGAACGTAGTATTTTCAACTTTGTTGAGTTGCTGCATAATATCAAGTAGGTTCTCAGAAGATTTACTATCAAGATTTGCTGTTGGTTCGTCTGCCAAAACAAAACTAGGTTTACTAGCTAAAGCTCTGGCAACAGCAACTCGCTGTTGTTGTCCACCACTCATTTCATTTGGTTTCTTATTAACTTGATCTTCTAGCCCAACAGCTTTCAAAAGTTTAAGAGTTCGTTCATTTCTAAATTGATCACCTTGTTTTTGCAAAAGCATCAAAAATTCAACATTTTCTTTTGCAGTAAGTACTGGAATAAGATTGTAACTCTGAAATACAAAACCAATGTGATGAAGTCGAAAGTCTATAAGTTCATTTTCTGGAAGTTGAGTGATTTCAGTGGTATTGATTCTTATCGACCCTTCTGTTGGTGAATCTAACCCTCCAATGATATTCAAAAGTGTAGTTTTTCCTGACCCAGAAGGACCTACAATCGCTGTAAATTCTCCTTTATTAATTGTTAAATTGATATTTTGAAGTGCTTGTACTTTTATATCACCCGACTGATAAGTCTTCTGTATATTTTGTATCGATATCATTGAATTTATTAGTTTGAAGTTCTTAAAGTTTCTGACGGGTTTAGCTTAAGTGCTCTCATAGCAGGGTATATGGAAGATAGTATTGCTGTAAGAATTACTAAAAAACTAATTATATAGTAAAACCTATTTTCAACATATGGATAAATTGTGCTTTCTATTCCAACGCTCTTTAGCCCCGTAGCAGCGAAAGATAAATCAATTCCGTGGTTCGCAAATGTGGTGATAGCTAGATAGGAACTAAGAAGTCCAAGTGGTCCTGATATAAGTGCTAAAAAAATAGATTCCCAAATAATCATCCAAAAAACTTTTCTTTTATTCATCCCAATGGATAACAACATGCCTAGTTCTTTCTTTCTCTCAAGAACAGCCATTAACATGGTATTGATGATTCCAAATGCAAGAGCAAGCATGATTATAATCAAGAATATAATTAAAATCAAATTCATCATTTTGTCTGCATATCCTAATTCAGGAGCTATTCCTCGCCAGCTATCAATCTGATGATTTGGGAATTGTTGAATTAATTTTGATCTAAATGACTCAACATTAAATTCATTCTCTAGTTTTATAACAATTTCATGGATGCCTGAAAGTTGAGTATATTCTCTAAGATCCTCCATTTTTACAAAGGCATTAACCTCATCATAAAGTGAATTATTTGTATTATAAATGTCTACAACCTTAAACAGACAAACTGAGGATTCACCTTGTGCATTTAAAAAAGTGCATTGTATGGTTGTATTTATTTTGGCATTGAGTTTAGTGGATAGTATTTGGCTGATTATAATGGGTGGTTTTCTTTTGTAATTCTTAAGATAGTTCCCTTGATCTAATTTTTTATAAATACCAGTTACATTTTTTTCATTGTAAGGAATAATCCCATTGAGAATAACTCCGCTCGTTCCACCAGCACTTTGAATAAAACTTTCAGTTTTAATTCGAGAGCTTATACCAGATGTAAATTTTGATGATTTGATGAACGAAATCAATTCTTCTTTTTGAAAAATTGTATCATTTATTCTGGCATATTGAAGGTAATTTGTATCGTGTATTTGAATGTGACTTATATAGGTATCTATGGCATTATTCTGTCTCATTTTACTTAGTCCAGTGGCTGTACTTATAACAGCTAAACCACCAAAAATTCCTAAAGTAATGGCAATAATTACAGTCCAACTCCTAAGGCTATTTCTCCAAATATTTTTAAATGCAATTTTTATTATCATGCTCGCATTGCTTTAGATGGCTGGATATTTTTAATTTTAATAATAGTATACAGATTAACTAAAATGGTAATCATAAAGACAATGAAAGTTTGAGTTAGACTGATACTCGGATCAAGTGAGGTTGGTATAATGGCTTCAAATCCGAATTGTTCCACTACTTCCTGCATTTGGCCACTCAAGTTGATAGGGTAAAAATGAAAATAAGTAACAATTGGAATGACTAATAATAAACCCAAAATCACTCCTACAAGAGCCATTATTAGTGTTTCCAAAATTGCAACACGAATAATCATTGACTTTCTCATTCCAATGGCAACGAGTACTCCAAATTCAAAATTTCGTTCCTCAGCTAACATAAGGACTGTGCCAAAGAGACTGAATGTTAGAATACTATATAAGATGATTAATACAAATGTTCCTCCTGCTCGATCAACATCAATAAGTTGTTTGAGTTCGGGTAACATTTGTTGCCAGTTCATTACTTCAAATTGTGAACTATCTAATTGTTCTTTGATGCTTTTTTCTGTTTTTTCCCATTCATCAATTTTGGGTCCTATAATAGCACTAGTTGCCATGTGGTTTATCCCAAAAAAATCCTGAGCTCTATTTAAGTTCATAATCACAGTTCTCCTATTGAGATCAGGAGTTTTTAAGTCAACGATTCCATTGATTGGGTAAATTCCAGAAGCGATAGAACCTTGATATCCCTGGCTAAGAAAAACAAGTGAGTCACCCATTTGGACATTCATGATTTTTTGAAGTCCTTTTCCTATTAAAATACCATCGCTATTATCCGATAAAAATTCACCATTTATTAAGCTCTCTTTAATTGGTGTATTTTGGTTTTCCATTTTTGCATCTAAACCAAGAATAACTACAGGCTTAGATTCTTTTTTGTGAGATGCAAGGGCAAATCCCTCTATTCTTGGATTTATAAAAGTTACGGTAGGATCGTTTTTTAAGGAATCTAAATCTTCTATATAAAAACTGTTATCTATTGTTTTTTCATTCCAAAAACCTTTAAAGTGCACTTGGACGTATCCTAGATAATTTCCAACGATGTTCTTGAGCATATTGTCATATGCACCGTGTTGTAGGCTTCGCATTGTAACAGCAAAGACAACAGCAAATACAATCGAGGAGACTGTGATAATACTTCTACGTTTATTCCTAAAAATATTTCTCCATGCAAGCTTTAGTATCATGCAATTAAATAACAAATGTTCGAGGTATTAGATTTGAGTTTTCATATTTACTCATTGAATGTCATGAATGGAAGTAATAACATCACCGATACGAATCTGCTGAACAACATTCATGCCTTCTGTTACCCGTCCGAAAGCAGTATATCTGCCGTCTAGAAAAGGAGTGGGGCAATGAGTTATAAAAAATTGAACACCTTCTGTGTCTTTGCCCGCAGAGGCAATACCTATAGTTCCAGTTTCGAAACCTGAGTAGTGACTAAACTCACTTCGTTGAGTCCAGTTTAGACTGCCCCATCCATCACCTCTAGGACATCCTCCTTGTATAACAAATTGTGGCACTACGCGATGAAAATATTTATTATCATAATAGCCTTCATTCATTAATTTTATGAAGTTGGATACTGTTCCAGGAGCATTATCAACAAACAATTCAAGGGTAATACTTCCTTTGTTTGTTTCAATCTTAACTCTTTGATCGGATGGAATTGTTCTCACAAATTCCCAATCAATGGGATGATTATATTGGGTTTTAAATGGTTCTGTCTTTTTTCCACTGAGTTTTGCAATGGCCTTATTTAAGTCAATGAATGTTTCAGCTTGTCTAGGAATTTCTAATTTTTCAATGGCCTCTTGACATAAATTCAAGAGTTCAGCTCGCATATCTACAATTATGTTTTCACTATCATTTATTTTTAAGATCTCGTATGCTGCCAAACTTTGTAAAGACATATTTGAATCCTTTAGTACAAGAGATACCATTTCCCATTTATCAAAGGGGTAAAACTCACAGTACTTTAAAAATGCTTCATTTTTTATTGTGTAATGAACCGAATCATTTAATATTTTACCTCTAAGAAATTCTTTGACATCCCCACTTTTGATATGTTTTATCATTTCCGCTCTAGGATAAGCCCCTTTTAATTGATATTCAGAAAACCATTTTGAATTGAATTGTTGTTTCGCGGGTTTGTCGTTAATGGAGATGAGTTGTTTCTTTATCGCAGGATATGGGGTTAAGCTAATCAATGAATCTAGTGAAATTTCATGTTGATTTGTGGTTACTAATCGATGAGCATATGCCCCAGCAATAGTGGCAATCGATTCATAAGGATCACTAAGCAGTTGAATGACACGGTCATTAATTTGATTTGAATAATGTCCTTTTTGACTTAACCTTAATGCTCCATATATCCAACCTAAACGAATAGAACTATCTCTATAATTGGTGTTCTCAAATAATGCTAGTGTATTTGAATCGCCACATTTTCCAATAGCTTCAATAACATACCTTCTATTCTCATTAAATAGTTCTCCATCGAATGCGGATTTAAGCAAAGGTAGAGCAGATGAATGACCAATTTGTCCCAGAGCAAATGCAGCAGCTCTTCTAGGCATTGGATCTTGATCTATTTGTAGCATCTGATTTAAATATGGAATAGCTAATGTGTCTTGAATGCTGGCAAATGCCATTGCTGCTGCTACACGGTGTTCTTCTTTTTTAGCTTTTAAAAAGGGGAGTAATGCAGGAGTATTTCTTCTATCTTGTAATTCATAAATTTTAATCAATCCATTATCTGAAAATTTATTTTTTGATGTCTTATCTGTTCTAGAGCATCCAACAATAAATAGTATAATCAAAAAATAGTACTTCATGAGCTGCAAATTTAAATATTCGAAGGACTATAATACTTCTCTATAACTAAATCAATTTTCATATTGTTGAACATTGTATTTGCTTTTTATCTTTGCATCATGTCAGTTTTAAAATGTGTCGATCAAGATTTTAATGATACGCTTTCATCTAATGATAAAGTTGTGGTAAAATATTTTGCTAATTGGTGTGGAAGTTGCAAGTTGTTTTCGCCTAAATATAAACGTTTGTCTAATGATGAACGGTTTTCTGGAATTACATTTTTAGATGTGAATGCTGAGGATAATCCAGTCGCTCGAAGATTAGGAGGGGTTGATAATCTTCCTTTTTTTGCTGTGTTTAAAAATGGTGAGCTCGTTGAAGGTGTTGCAACTAGCAAAGAGGATAAATTAGTTGAAATGTTAAATTTAATAGCATGAAGATTGGGGTGATTAAAAAATTGGCTGAGCGTTTATCAATGGATGAATTGCGAGCAGCCGAAGAAGCACTTTACAATGATTCGACTCCACCAACTTTGATTGAAGGTGAAGACGAAGGAGAACAATTAACCCATGTACTTGCTGCAATATTTGTTCAAGAATATGTTGCAGAAAATAATTCAGATATAAAGTCAGCATTAAGAGCATATGCTATTAAAGTCAGAAAAAGTATTTCTTAATTTAAAATAAATGCAAAAAAAAGGCGGTCATCGACCGCCTTTTTTGGTAATTAATATCTTAGTTGTTAGCTAAATAATTTGCAACACTATCAAAGCTTTCAGATAATGCTTCTTTCCCTTTTTCCCAGTTTGCTGGACATACTTCGCCATGTGTTTCGTGATGTATTAGAGTATCTAATACTCTTATTGCCTCATCAACATTTCTTCCAAGAGGTAAATCATTGACTAGTTGATGTCTAACTATACCATTTTTATCGATTAGGAAAAGGCCTCTGTAAGCAATCATTGGACCGTTTGCTGTTAATTCATTATTCTCATTATAGTCATAATCGCCAAAGAGAATACCATAGTTTGTTGTTATTGTTTTTGTTGTGTCAGCTATGAGAGGATAATTTACACCCTCTATACCACCATTTTCTTTTGCAACTTGTAACCAACCCCAGTGACTTTCAACAGTATCAGTTGAGCAAGCAACCACCTTACATCCCCGATCTTCAAACTCATTTAATTTAGCTTGAAAAGCATGTAATTCAGTTGGACATACAAATGTGAAATCTTTGGGATAAAAGAAAAGGACCACATAGTTGTTACCTTCATATTGATCTAGTGAGAAATTTTCTACAATTTCTTCTCCATTAATAACCGCTCCTGCACTAAAATGGGGAGCTTTTCTTCCTACAAGTACTGACATAATTTTGATTTTTTTATAATTATGCCACAAAGATAAGATTAGATTCTTGGATGTTTATCTAGATTTTGAATTTCATTATAGATATTTCTAATCGAACGAATGAGAATTATGCTTTGGAATAATAGTCTATGTATTCTTTAGCTTTTTCAACGTATACTGCTGCATTTTTTTTGATGTTTTCTTCCTGTTTTTTTGTAATGGTTCGAACAATTTTTGCAGGAGAACCTAAGACTAAGGATCTTGGAGGAATTTCCATTCCAGAAGTTATCAATGCGTTAGCACCTATAATTGAGAACTCACCAATTTTAGCATCGTTGAGTACTGTAGCATTCATTCCAATAAGGACATTGTTGGCTAATTTAGCACCGTGCACTATTGCTCCATGTCCAATAATACATGCTTCCCCAATAATAGTTGGTTGCCCTGGATCACAATGAATAACTGCATTATCTTGGATATTCGTTCTAGCACCAATTGAAATTCGATCACTATCTCCTCGAAGTACAGCACCAAACCATATACTTACCTCATCACCAAGGCTTACTTGACCAATTACTATAGCTGAAGGAGCAATAAATACCCCAAGACCTTTATCGACAGCATTAAGTGGCATCATTTAATTAGAATAGCAGTTTGATAAAAATTATTGGCTTCACCCAGAACTTGGTAGTTGATGTAGAAAGAATCTATCCAGACTTTAAATGCTTTGAATTCATCTAATGGAACATTAAACTCATCAAATATCAGGATGTCTCCAGGCTTAAGATAAGGTGATAATGAGGTCAGTACAAATAATGTGGATGAAAATAGATCAGCATCTAGATGAATTACTTTTCTTCTAAGACCAGTATAGTCTTCTAAAAATCGGGGTAAGGTAACTTGGAATAACCCTTGATGAAACTGATGTCTATCATCATCTATTTTTGGTTGTTCATTATTGCTTGTCATATCACCTTTTTTGAAATGGCCCCAATCTTCTGGAAGTCCTGTAAAGGTATCAAAGCCATTAAATCTGGCTTTTTTGCTACGAATATGATCTATCCACCATTTAAATGAAGTTCCTTGAGCAACACCAAATTCAAGGTAATCAATCTCGTCATCTAAGTATTGCGTATCAATTAAATATTCATATAATCCTTCTCTTAATTTTGAATTGAATCCATTGAAAGGAAATGTGGTGTATCCTATGTTTTTATGTCTTCTAATCCATTGAGATAAATAGCTTATGTATCCAAGTCTGACCAATAATTTTGCTGGTAGAAATCGATGAATTCCGATACGTAGAAAACTTCTTTTAACATAACGAATGAATTTTAGCTTATTATTTACCATGAGTTTAAGTTGAATTGCGAATTTACTTAAATTAATTCTCCCTTTTACGCTTCCAACGTTTATGTGTCCAGAGCCA
>JAQWZS010000213.1 GCA_029253325.1 Bacteroidia bacterium | reverse complement strand
CAATCAATCAAAATACAAGAACACTTCAGATTGTTGGTTTCGATGCAATTTTAAGACCAGGGTTCCAATTTGATAGAAGCCTAAATTTAGATAATGCAACCACATACACTCATCATTCTAACCTGACCGCATTAAATCTCAGAAGAGCTATTAATGAACAATTGGTTGCTACTTTTTCTATTGGAAGATTATTTACTAATCTTCGAGCAGATGCTAATGGTCGACCGTTTAGAACTCCAACCGTAGATCAAGTATTCGATGAATACAGTATTGTTACAGATCCTGTTCAGGTATTTAATCCTAGTGGAAATATACAATTTGTTTTACCTGGTCCAGGATTCATTAATAATGGAGGGATAAGTTCTTTATGGCATGACCATTTTGCTCAAGAATATACAATTAAAGCAAATGCTAAATATTATCCTTCAAGTAAAGTTCACCAAATTAATTTTGGATGGGAGCAAAAACTGAATCAATACCAATGGGTGGATGTTACTCGCCCATGGGTAGGAGCACCAATTGTGATAAATGACAGTACAAGCACTCCAAGCATAAGTATAGGTTCAAGTAATGATATTTGGAATGTGAAGCCAAATAACGGAGGATTATTCTTTAGTGATAAAATAGATTACAAGGGTATTATTGCAAATCTAGGATTACGTTTTAATTATTGGGCCCCAGGTAAGTTTGCTGATGATGCGGTTTCTAACCCTGAAGCTCCAGTAATCGATCAAGTAAGGTCTGATTATTTAGAGAATACAATAAAAGTTTTTGGGTTGAGGTATAAGGCAAGGGTTCTTCCAAAGGTCAATGTATCCTTTCCTGTCACGAGTAACAATGTGTTGTACTTTAATTATTCTCATAGCATGAGATTACCTCATCCTCGATTTTTGTATGCAGGATTAGATCCAGTATATCAAGATCGGAGTTTTTTATCTTTTTTAGGAAATCCAGATTTGAATCCAGAGGTTAATATCTCATATGAAATTGGATTCAAGTCTCAGATTGGTAAAAACTTAGGTCTTACAGTTGCTGCTTATAATAACAACCGATTTGATTATATCGTAAGTAGAAAGGTTATCGTTAATGACCAAACTGGTCGTCCTGTGAGTAAAACAATGTACATTAATCAGGATTATGCAAAAGTGCAAGGAGCAGAGGTTAACGTTATTTGGAAAATAACTCCTCAAATTAAAATATTTGGTAACATTGCTTATCAATTAGCAAAAGGAAAGAGTAATAGTGCTCGTGAGAGTAGTTTACAGATTGCTCAAAATGGGGAGGTACCTTTGAGTACAGAAAATTATTTAGCATGGGATAGACCCTGGAACGTGAACTTGGGAACCGTTTTCACTCCGGACAGCAATGCCACTTATTATTCTAATTGGATGAGAGGATTGCAGATTTATATGAGTTCGTCCTACCAAAGTGGATTCCGCTATACACCCATGATATTAGAAGGGTACAATGCTTTAGGAAGACCAGAGTACGCAACTGATTTGACAAATTTCCTAGAGGAGAGAGCTACTCCATGGATAAATGCTGACATTAAATTAACGAAGACTTTTACTGGTAAGAATAAGAAAGGAATAACACTTAGTGTTGAAGTTAGAAATTTGTTTGACAAAAAAAGATCTCAAATTATTAACCCAGTTACAGGAAGAGCCTGGGAACCTGGAGATGATGTGCCTAATAATTGGAGAGATGATCGCTATTTAGGTCCTGAAGAAAGCGGTTTGCCTCCCAACAACCCAGCACGATACCAGCCTCCAAGACAGATTTTATTTGGGCTATTATTTAGACTTTAACAGTGTATATTTTGTTTAACTTTTTATGACAAATTATCAGTTAAGCATGAACAAAATCATAAAAATAATTGATAAATATCACAATTATTAAGTAATTTGCATTGAAAAGTTAAATGCAAACTCGTTACCAATCCATTTTTGAAACGTCTTTAGATGGTATAATTCCGATTACTGACAGGGGTGTCATAGAGGATATTAATAAATCAGCTCTTGAGCTTTTTGGATTTGAAAAAGATGAGTTGATGGGCCAAAACATAAAAATTCTTATGCCAGAGCCTCATCGTTCAGACCATGGGCTTTTCAGAAACAACTGACGGAAGAGTATCAAATATTTTCAATTTATCATTGGTAAATAAAACTTTTGAAGATAAAAATTACTATTTAAAACTAGCACCATCTAATCAAAGTAAAGGAGTCAGTATATTAATTATTCAAGAGGACTCCCTACTGAATAGTAATAGTGAAAAGAAAAAAGTTTTTATTA
This sequence comes from Bacteroidia bacterium, assembly GCA_029253325.1. Taxonomy (GTDB): domain Bacteria; phylum Bacteroidota; class Bacteroidia; order NS11-12g; family UBA9320; genus UBA9320. The sequence continues at coordinate 2,722 of JAQWZS010000213.1, read as the reverse complement.
TTTATAAAGATAAAAAGACTATCAATCAGAATGAAACTCCCTTAGATATAGAAGTATATATTGATGACAAGTATTTAAAGATATTTCAGTTGAAATTTTTAGCTCCCAGTACATGAAGAATATTAGTTGGTCGAAGATAGTTGTTGGTATATTAGTGACGTTTGTAGTTTTTATTTTGACATTGGTGATTTGGATGGCACTTTCACCTCAGTCGCTTTATGAGGAAGATTATTACGAAAGAGGTGAGAATTATGCTGTCCAGATGAAAGGGGAACTTTTAGGGAAAAACGTAACTTTAGACTTAGATAAAGAGTCCAGAGAACTTAAGGTTAGTTTTGACAAATTGGGCTATGTCAAATCAGTTCGCATGATTTGTTTATCTAATCAAAGTCAGGATAAAGAAATAAAAATGAGCAATAAAATATTAAAACCTGAAGTCTATTTGAACTTAAAAGGTTTGCAATCGGGATTGTGGATTATTGAGATTTATGGAAATTCAGGAAACGATTCATTTTATTAAAAACAAGAATATAACTTATGATTTGGTCAGCTTTCATACTAGGTATCTTAGGAAGTGTTCATTGTGCAATAATATGTGGACCTCTGATGATTGGAGTCGTGTCACAATATCATTCTAAATATTCAATACTAACTCATCATTTTGGTAGATGGATAGGTTATGTCATTTTAACCGGGTTCTTTCAGCTAGTAGTTTCCCCATTAAAAGTTTTTCAACTTCAACAGTATGTAAGTTTTTTAAGTGGGTTATTATTAATTATATATGCTCTGAAGGGATTCATCCCATTTTTAAATAGATTTTTTATAAGAGTTACATACGTGCTATCTGAGCAGATGTTAAATCAAACCTCAAGTCCGTTTGGCAACCTTTTTTTGGGGATATTTAACGGATTATTACCTTGTGGACTGTCTTTTAGTGCAGCAATTTTATCTATGAACACCTCTTCTGTTTATGATGCGGGTTTATACATGCTAGCATTTGGAGTTGGTACGACACCAATTTTATGGATCATGAGTAAGTTGACAACATTTTCAATATCAAACCCTATCAAAAAACTTCATAGACATATACCACATATTTTGTTAGTAGTTGGATGTATTTTGATAATTAGGTCAATGGGGTTAGGAATTCCATATTTAAGCCCAGAATACAATACCAATGATTCTACTATTTCTTGTTGTGAGTAGTTTTTAGACTGTTAATATTCACTTAATATCATCCATCGATCAGTTTTAGTATCAATATCTTTAATCAATTGGTCTAATATTTTTGCTTTTTCGTTTACAAATTCATAGTCGTCAGAATTTTCAGAAATGAGTAATTCTAGTTCAGCTTTCTCTTTTTCAAGATGTTCAATCTCTTTTTCAAGGTTCTCAAATTCATATTTTTCCTTGAAACTTAATTTAGCTTTAGTCTCTTTTTTCTTTTCAATTTTTATTAGATTTTTTTGAGTATGATTTTTATTAGATTTTTGTATATTTAGGCTTAATCGATACTCAGTATAGCTACCATTAAAATCTCGAATAATACCATTGCCCTCAAAGATGAAAATGTATTCCACAACTTTATCTAAAAAATATCGGTCATGACTTACAAGAATGATACAACCCCCAAAGTCTTCTAAAAATGCTTCAAGTTTATTTAAAGTAATTATGTCTAGATCATTAGTAGGCTCGTCTAGAATTAGGAAGTTTGGATTCTTCATTAGCACAGTCAGTAGATATAATCTCCGTTTTTCACCACCACTTAGTTTTGAGACTTGTTGGTTTTGCATCTGTGGTGGGAAAAGAAATTGGTTGAGTAATTGACTTGCGGAAACTTTATTCCCATTAGCTAAAGTGATGACATCAGCAATGTCCTTAAGTACTTCAATTACCCGTTTATTAGGTTTTAGATTCTTGATCCCCTCCTGACTATAATACCCAAATACAATGGTATCTCCACGATTTATCTTACCACTATCTGCAGGCTCAATCCCCATGATCATGTCTAGAAAAGTTGATTTTCCGGTACCATTTTTACCAACAATACCTATTCGTTCTCCTTTTTTGAAAGTATAGTCAAATCCTTTTGTAATGATAAGGTCCTTGTAGGATTTGTAGACTTTTTTTAGTTCAAGAATTTTGCCGCCAATGCGGGTCATTTTAACAGATAATTGAAGCTTCTTTTCTTTGCTCCCGCTTTTAGCTTTTGCCTCTGTTTTGGAAAAAGATCCAATCCTTGACTTACTTTTGGTAGTTCTTGCTTTGGGGCTTCTTCTTATCCAATCTAATTCTTTTTTGTATAGTTGCTTAGCTTTTTCAATTTCAGTAGTTTGGGCTAATTCAAGGTGATGTTTTTTCTCAATGAAATAAGCATAATTTCCATTATATGTCTGTAATTTTCCTTGATTTAGTTCAATTATTTGGTTGCATATTGAATCTATAAAATATCGATCGTGACTTACCATCAATATGCTGATGTATGATTTATTTAGATAGTTTTCCAACCACTCAATCATTTCTAAATCAAGATGATTTGTGGGCTCATCAAGGATTAATAAGTCAGGGTTATTTAATAAGGTTAGACTAATTGCTAACCTTTTTTTTTGGCCGCCACTCAAAGAAGCAATCGGTTGATTATAATCTGATATATTAAATCTTGATAGAAATTCTTTTAATTTTCGTTCAAAATCCCAAGCATCATATTGATCCATTTTTATTG
>JAQWZS010000139.1 GCA_029253325.1 Bacteroidia bacterium | reverse complement strand
ATAGAAGTGAGAATTAAAGAGGTTTTACTTCGTTTATTGGATAAGGGAAAGATTAAAAAAGATAAACTTTATTGGCAATCATTAAACATGATACTCCCCATTTTTATGATTATGATTTTTGGCCTTTTGAATGCATTTTATCGAAGAAAAAGATGGGCTTAATTTTACATAGGTGCATACATTTTGGCTTATTTGTTGTTTTGCTTTGTATTTTTAAATCAAACTTTGCTCAAGATAATAGCTACTTAAGCTTAAGCAGTACACCAGGATTTTTATTAGCCCATAGAGCAGACTTAAAGAATTTAGCTGCACATAATTGTGGCTTTGATATTTCATTTGAAAAAGAAAGAGAAAATTCATCTTGGGGCTCAAATTATAGTAAGCCATCGACAGGTATCGGACTTATGTATTACAATTTAGGCATGGAGCAAACAGGTCATGCTTTTGGATTTTTGTCTCATGTCAAATTAAAAGTTTTTTCGTTCCGAGAGGTAGATTTTCTTTTTAGAATGGGTGCTGGATTAGCATATTTAACCAAGAAGTTTGACGTTTTTGAAAATAGAAGAAATCAAGCTATTGGTAGCCATGTTAATGGAAGTATGCAGTTTGGCTTGGTGGGTAGAAAAGAACTTGCCAATGATGATTATATTGAAGCAGGAATTTCCATCTCTCATTATTCTAATGCTGCTTTTAAGGTTCCCAATTTAGGGTATAATATACCCTCAATTACATTGAGGTATGGTTTTCATAATAAAGTTAATAAGCAAGTAAAATCTATGCCTGTGCTTGAAAATAAGAAAGTTGATTGGACTGCTCTTTTTATATATGGCAGAAAGCAGCGAAATTTTGCAAATCCAAAGGATTTTAATATTTGGGGCCTTCAATTGAGGGGTATACTCAATAGGAGTGAAGTGAAGTCTTGGCGTTTTGGTTTAGATTATACATTGGATAAGTCATATGTACACTCAATAAAACCTGAGATACCCTCAAATCAGATATCAGTTATTGATCAGTCTGAGCTTGCCCTCGTTGGTGGTTTTCAGTGGGGATTTGGTAAGACAAACATAATCGCCGAAATGGGTGCTTATCTTTATAAGCCCACAGTACTCAAAAATGCATTAAGCCAGCGTATGGGGTTAGCTTACAAGTTTAATCAAAAATTGTATACACAAGGAATGCTGAGGTTTCATAGAGGTGTAGCTGATTTTTTTGAAATAGGGTTAGGTTATCAGTTATGAAATATTTTAGCTGGTTTATATTCTTTATAATGTTGTTGTCATGTAGTAGTGAACAAAAGGATGATTGCATAACTAATATGGGTGACATTGTCTCAATAGATAGAGATGTGATGACATTTGATAAATTATACGTTGAAGATAGAATAAAGGTCATTTTAGTTCAAGATAGCACTCAATATGGTAGAATAGAATTAAATGGGCCATCCAATCTCTTAGATCAGATTGAAAGTAATGTTTCAAACAAACAACTCAGACTTGTAAATACAAATACTTGTAATTTTGTTCGTTCTTTTAATTATGAAATTAAAGTTAAGGTATACGTCAACGAGTTGACGGGGATTCATGTAGAATCCATTGCTGAAGTTGTTTCGAACGACACCATTAATATTGGATTTTTAAATATTTTACATCCAGCACTATCAGATATTAAATTAACGTTGTCTGGGGATGAGGTTTTCATACAATCAAGAAATTCAGCTAAAACTATACTTGAGGGGAATTTAAAAGTTCTAAAGGGGAGTATAGAAGAAATTTCAGATTTAAATGCAGAACATCTTATTTGTGAAGAAGTATATATCGATTCACATTCCCCAATAGACTGTTATGTTAACGCAACAAAAGGAATGTATATGAATATTTATAATTCTGGTAATATTTTTTATGTCAACGAGCCAAGCGACTATAAAATTCTTGCTAATAGAACAGGCTCTGGTCAGTTATTAATAAAGTAAGGCCGATTCTTTAAATGAATCGACCACTTTCCTAACATCCTAACTACTTAACAATAATATTTTTTGGCTTAATTTTTTGCTTCTTTTTTATAATTATCTCCAAAATCCCGTTGATCAAGTTAGCTGAAATTGATTGATGATCTGAGTCTTTTGGAAGAGCTATTCGCCTTTTGAAATCTTTGAAACTAATTTCAGATCTTAATATGGTTAATTTTTTATTATTTTCTTGACTAGTCATGCCGAATATGACCAAGGTATTGTTGTCAAGCGATAATGAAATATCTTTTTTATCAACCCCAGGTATAATTGTCTTAATAAGGTATAAATTCTCATCTTCATAAATATTCATTTTTGGAAGATTGACATGATTTTCTTGTATACTTTGGGGATTCAAAATTTCCTGTAATACGTTATCGAAATTACTTTGGAAGATATCTGTAATCATTTTAGGTTGTCTAATATTCATGTTTTTACTTTTTTATCAATCTATTATCAAATGATGTTCCTAGCGTAAATATAAGACATTATGACACAATAATTTAGAAACTATTTAATTTTAATGACATATCGTCATCAAAATTAAATTAATTGACAAAAAAACCGTTCTGAGATGCTCAGAACGGTTTTGAAACCAGAATAATAATTCTAGTGTTGAACAATAATTTTAGATGAACTTCTTGAATTATTTCCTAGAATCTCAACAAAGTAATTTCCTGGTTTCCAATCAGAGGTTACTATACGTATTGCATTAGAATTATTGCCTTTTGATTGGTAAACAATATTTCCATTAAGTGCGTATACTCTTAATGTGAAATCTCCTTTGATATTTGCATCTAAATTAACAAAGTGGTTTGCAGGATTAGGGTATGCATTAATTATTCTTGTTGGAGTATTATTTGTTTTAGGTCGAACACTTGTAAGCATAGATTTTGTTTCCCAGATTCCCATACCATGAGTTCCAGCATATATCCTAGGACCTGTGGATGAATTACTTTCTACCTGAACAAGATCGAAGACCGGTACTCTTGGGAATGGCATATCGCTATCAACGCCATCAGCAGCTTCTGACCATGTTGGGTTTGCAGATCGTCCATTGTTAGTTGCCCAAATACCAAACTCTGTACCTAATATAATAACATCAGGGTTTTTGATACTCACTACCGCATGATAGACTGGAAATTTAGGTAAATTACTTTGTATACTTGACCAATTAGGTGATGCATCCATTGCATTTTCTGTGCTATAAACATAGTTTGTGTTACCATAATTTCCAATTGTAGCAATCATTCGATTTGGGTTTTCTGGATCTATTGCAACTGACGTAATTGTTCTAGCGGAATTTACTCCAAGCCCTTGTGATATTTCTCTAGTAATCAGTTTTTCTGCTATTTGATTATTAACAGGTAAGCTAATGGTGTCAAATTGGGTAGTTAACAAGCTGTCAACTCTATAAATTTTTCCGTTGTTTGTAGTTACAAATAATGATTCCCCGTTATTGCTAGGGGTCATGTAATGAACACGTCTCAAGTTTGAAATTCTAAACCATCGAATTGAACCATCTTTAGGATTTGTTGGATCGTGTGGTTTCCCATAAACATTTTTACACATCCATATTCCGTCATTTGTTGCAAAGTAAAGTCTTGCATTAGCTACTGAATCGTCTGATTCTCTAGTGCCATAGGTTTCGATACTATCAATGACTGCAGGATTTTCCCATAGTGTAAATGGATTATTGAAATATCCTGTTGGTCTTCTTGCCGATGCAAATGAAGCACTAATTCTGTTGTCCCAAATAGATTCAAAACTTGAACCAGCAGTAATGGATCTTCTCAGATTACCATATTGGCTCTCACCAAACATTAAATTTGGGTTATAACTGCTTATGGCACATTCAAAACCATCTCCGCTTATCACGGATTCAGCAATTTTTCTTGGGTACGATTCTCCAGTGATTAGAAGTGTATTATTGTCTTGTGTACCTCCTAAAATTCGACCTCTAGTGTCTGCTGCAATTCCAAAAAATTGTGTTGTGCTTAAGTTAGTGCTAATATTCTTATAACGATCCAATTCAGGTGTGGTCGTTCTAGCAACTCCACCATCGCTACAGATATACATGATAGGATTTTCTCCAGTATTATCAAAAGTAATTAAATGCTTATCGGAGTGAATTCCGAATGGATTTTGAGGCGAGCTAAAGGTATTTCCGACAATTTTAGGACCATCTTGAAGTGTCCATTCAGCGAATAAAATACCCCCTATAAATACACGATCTTTATTGCGTGGGTGAACTCCTAATGCAAGATCATACAATCCTTGTGCTTGTAGACCTATATATGTGAATGGTGCAAAAAACTGGCTCATTTTACCAACTTCTTGTGTAAATGTTTGTCCTGCATCTGTTGACCTGTAAAGTCCAGTTAATGAACCTCCACCATAGTTTTGACCGTCAAAAGTTACATTACCTACGGTAAGTATATAACAATAGTTGTCATCCGATTCAGCCCATCCAATTGCGGCTCTTCTATTGTTTGTGAAACCACTAATAGACTGGTAAGATGTTCCATCATTTGGTGTAGTAGATCTCCAGATTAAATTTCCAATACTAGCAAGTAAAACGCCGTTTTTATTAAATTTAATTTCCTTACAACTACCACCTTTAATTAATTTCCAGGTATCACCGCCATTCTCACTAACCCTTAATCCATTGGAAGAGCCTGCATAGATGTGATTAGTTGTAGGGTGGGCTGTTAAAATATAAACATTACCAAACGATTTGGTATTTGTAAGTTCAGTGAATGTTTCTCCATCTGTAGATTTGTATATTCCCATTCCGTTAAAACCAGAGCCTTCATCTCCATTTGGGTTGGATAGTAATAAGCCATTTTCACCGGTACCATAAAATAATGCTCCATCATTTGTTTGAGCCATACTAACTACACCGAAATTGTCATCTCCTAAAGTAATTGGGAACCAACTACCACCTCCATTAGTTGATTTAAATACAGAACCAGAGACACCACCTGTATATAAAATTGATGAATTGTCTTTATCTATAACTAAACAACGCGTACGCCCACCAATATTGTCAGGTCCTCGGAACTCCCATTTTAGGGGCCAGTCAGACTTGAATTTTTTATTACCTTGAAGGCTAATCTCATCAATAACTTGACTAACATCTTCATTCGATACAAAACCAGTGTTTTGGTTGGCTCTTACTGATTTTAAATAAGACTGATACCCAGATATACCCTGTATTTGTTTAATTCTTGGGGTATAAGCATTGTTAGGGTTACCAATTGTTAAAACGATTGTGAAAATCGCTAGTGAAACAACAGCTATTGCTGATAAAATTGTACTTCTTTTCATAACTTTAAATAAGATCACTTATTAAACATACGAATTTAAGTTTTGATTTAATACTTTCAAAGAATAGTTGACCTTGGTTGGTCATAAAATGGTAAGAAAAAGCCTATTTATTTTGTCCGATTAAAACCATATTGTGTGTAAATGGATATAAAAGAAGAATTATTGGCTCGAAGTAGAATGTTTAATCCTTCGGGGAAATAGTTAATTCGAATGCCATTTTGCCATTTGTGAGCTCTATTATAGTTGCTCCATTGAACTAGAAAGTTTAAGTCAAAATGAATACCAGGAGTATATGAAAGCTCACTTAATCCCTTTGTCCAAACGACACTTCCAATAATCGAATCTTGTTTATTAAGCATGCCTTCATTTTGAATGATTATTTGATTTGGTTCGCCGAGCTTATCAAATGAAACATAATAGGGTTTTATTACTCCTAGAATTGGACCTATAGAGGCTCCTAAAAATAGTTTGGGTGAATTGCCTTGATGAGAGCCCATTTGACGATGCAATGTGTAGTCGATTCCAAACCCTCCACCAGCATTAATTTTTCCGAGTACATATGGACTTGGATTGATGTATCTCTCGTTTTTAATCCGAGCTTCTTGGGCATGTTTTATTGTGTGACAATATAAAGTAATCGAGTTTTTAGTTTTTGAGTTGACCTCAGGAAAGCCTGATTGAAAGTAAATACCATACCCATTAGTTGATATATTTATTCCTCCTGATAATTCAATCGAACACTCTTGTGCATTTACATATAAAACATTAAAAAAGAAAAACGCACAAAATAAGTTGATGATATTCGCTTTGATCACAATCACCAAATTTGCGATAATTTATAAATAATCCAAGACTTTGGATGATTTAATATTCATATGTGAATCTGTGAATTGAACGATGCCTTTATTACAAAAGATGATTTGTGGTGATTCATGTTTTATGTTAAAATATTCAGCAATTTTTAAAGAAAGATCACGCTGTTTTATTACATCAATAAGGACAAAATCCACACTTTCATTAATTTCTTTATGAATTCGTTCTATGCGTTGAAGTGCCATAGAACTTATGGAACATCGATAACTGTGTTTGAAAATTAGTACAGGCCTGTTTTCTTTTAACAAAGATTCAATATCATAATCCTTGGTAACTGTCCACATGATATTGGCTTATACTGTTTTGCTCTGAGAGATTTTGACCTGACTTACTCCTGGACAGGCATCTCTTGATTTACATGACACAAAAGCTGTACTTATGAAAATTGCAAGGAATAGTAGGGATAACATTTTTTTTAAGTTCATTATAGTATGATAATATTGTGAGCGTTTTTATATTTTAACGTATTTACATTAATATTTAGTGCAAAGTAACGATATTATAACGGTTTTATCTAGTAACGAGGGTATTCGTTTCATTCAAAATAATTTAAATAAAAATCCAGCTGTCTTGGCACTTAAGTATGCAGGTAAAACATCATTCGATTTAAAGATAGCACTACAGTTAATTACTATTTACAGAAAAGCAGCTCAAAAAGCACCCATTATATCAAAGAATTTATTAGCTGTAGACCAGCGTTCATATGAGCAGTCAACTTCAGAAAGGGTAGCAAAATATAAGTCTGCTTTTATTAGAGGAGGAAAAATGCTTGATTTGACAGCCGGTATAGGTATGGATAGTATTTATTTAGCTGAAAACTTTGAACAGGTTGAAGCTATTGAATTAAATGAATCTCTTCATTTATTGGCATGCTTTAACCTCAAAAAATTAGGAGTTACTAATATTAAGAGAATTCATGGTGATGGTATTGAATTGTTACCTAATAAAGTCTCAGATTGGATATATATTGACCCTGACAGAAGAAGTAGTCATAGGCGATCTGTTGATTTAAGATATTTAA
>JAQWZS010000178.1 GCA_029253325.1 Bacteroidia bacterium | reverse complement strand
TTCTATTTATGTTTTGTTGTTATTGATTACTTCAATGACCCTAGCCTCTGAACCCTTGCCTATTCGTTCAATTGAAATCAAAGGGAACAAACAAACCAAAGATTTTGTCATCAAAAGAGAACTCCTTTTTGAGGAAGATTCTTCATATATTTATGATGAATCCTTTACGAAACTCGTTAATCAATCTCAGTCAAGAATCACAAACTTGAACCTATTTAATAAAGTAGAGATAACCACATTGATTGATAGTATTAACCACTACGAAGTATGCATTAAAGTAGTAATACATCTCGTTGAAAAATGGTATCACTGGCCTCTGCCCTTTGTAGAATTTAGTGACCGAAACTTTAATGTCTGGGGAAATTTAAACTTCGATCCGAATCGAACAAACTATGGGTTATATGTTTTTAATTATAATCTATGGGGTAGAAATCATACTTTAAAAACAAAACTTAAAACTGGATACAATACAAAACTAGGTCTTGAATATCGTATCCCATTTCTCTCTAAATCAAGTAACTGGGGGATTAAGGCTCTGGTTGATTATTCTTCACAAAACGAACTGTGGTATGAAACGATTAATGACAGCCTAAAATTTTATAAAAATGGGAAAAATGACCTGATAAAAAATACCCAAGCTACATTAGAGGTCAGCAAACGATTAACCCCCTATACCCGAATTTACCTCTCCTCCCAATACCAATATGATTTGATTGACTCTACTGTTCCTGCCAATGATTATCTGATTAATAATGCAAGTAATCAAAATACGTTTACTACTCAATTGCGTATTGAATTAGATAAGAGAAATAATCTTTTTTTCCCAACAGAAGGAAGTTTTATAAGTGGTGATATTAATGGTTTATTGTGGTCTAATCAAAGCCAAGAATATAATCTAAGAATGGCTTTTAAAATGCAAAAATTCACCAAGATTCACCCAAAGATTTATACTGCATTATCGTGCTATTCACAATTCAATTCAAATAAAAAACCACCCTATTCACAACGAAAGATATTGGGATATCAAGAAAGCATTCGGGGATTTGAACACTATGTGGTTGATGGCACAAGTGGTCTAAAAGGGAATGCTGCTATTCGGTTTCATGCCGCAAACTCTAATCTATCCTTGCCCTTTATTCCCTTTAAAAATTATCAAGAACTTCCTGTTAACATTTACTGGGAAATCTATTCCGATGCGGGGTATGTGAATTATCAGTACTCAAACGAAAGCAATCAATTAGTTAATGCCTTTTTATACTCTGGTGGAGTGGGATTAAACACCCTTTTTTATAACGATCGCATCCTAAGATTAGAATATAGTTTGAACAGTTTAAAAGAACATGGTTTCTTTGTACACTTTAAAAAGGCCATTTAATATGAAAGTAGCACTTTACGGAAGACCCATTAAATACCCTAACTTTCAATTATTCTTTGAGCGTTTTGTGACAGCACTAAATGCCAATGATATTAATTACGAAACCACACAAGCCTATGGTGCCTTTTTAAAAAAACAATACGGTATCAACCACCCCACTTGCACAGACGAATCGTTGCTAACCCAAAATTTTGACTGCCTAATCAGTCTTGGTGGTGATGGCACCGCACTCGATACATTGTCTCTTGTCAAAGACAGTGGGCTTCCTGTGATGAGTATCAATTTAGGACGTCTCGGATTTTTAGCAAACATAAAAATTGATGAGGTAGACAAGGCCATCCATGCCTTAAAAAATGGTTTAACTTCTATCGAAAAAAGAACCGTCATTCAGGTAGAATCTGATGTTGATGAGATCAATAAATTTCCATATGCACTTAATGATTTTGTAATTCAGAAGCGTGACACATCAGCTATGATTACCCTAAAAACTAGTCTCAACAAATCATTCTTAAATACGTATTGGGCAGACGGATTAATCGTAGCCACTCCCACTGGATCCTCTGGATACAGCTTAAGTTGTGGTGGTCCCTTTATCTTCCCTGGATCTAATTCCTTGGTTATCACTCCAATAGCTGCTCATAATCTAACGGTAAGACCTGTTGTAATTCCAGACCAATCCGTTTTGGAAATTGATACTAGTGGTCGAGGAAAAAACGTACTTATTACATTAGATTCAAGATCTTTTGTTGTACCGTCCAACACCAAACTAACCTTAAAACGTGCCTCTTTTGAATTCTCAATGATTCAATTGCAAGGAGTAAGTTATATGGATACGATTAGAAATAAATTACTTTGGGGTGCAGACCGTAGAGACGAATAGTCATCTATAAAATGTAACCCTCTGATGAATTAATTCTGTACCACAATCTACCATTTTTAATTGGTGGTCTCGTTGTTTTGTACTCCGCTAAAACGTTCGCAATAACCCTAGATCTCATTTAAAATAAATTTGCTTTTTCATAATAGTAACCAAATTACATCGTTACTACGAATATATATATTGGTTTCGTTTGTACTAACGTTGTACACAAGCTCTGAAAAAGCCATCACATATTCAAGCACATTTCATTTTGCTCGTACCTCACAAAATAAAAAGAGCTCTCACTTCCCCACCACCCAATGAAATAATTTAAATTATTCATTGAAAGATAAAAATGTTTTTCTAAATTTGGACAATATTTGTCTAAAATAATTTTGACCAATGAAAACATTAGGTGAAACTTTGAAATGTGCAAGAGAGGAAAAAGGAATGATTCTGCGAAAAGTTGCGGCTGAAGTAGATATTGACCAATCTCTGATAAGTAAATTTGAAAAGAATGAGCGAAAACCAACAATGGAACAACTTGTTAGACTTGCCAAATTTTACAGACTTTCTGAAAGTGACCTAATTATAAATTGGTATTCAGAAAAAATAGCAGATGAATTAAAATACACAGAATCAACTTCTGAAATACTAAAAGTAGCGGAAGAAAAAATTAAATATTATAAAACCCAAGCAAATGGAAAATAAGGCATTAAAAGTAGCAGAATTATTTGCAGGAGTCGGTGGTTTCCGTCTTGGACTTGAAAAAAGCAGTTATAAAGTTATTTGGAGTAATCAATGGGAACCTTCAACTAAAATGCAACACGCTTCATTGGTTTATGAAGCAAGATTTAGTAAGAAAAACCATTCAAATCAAGATATTGCAATTGTTCCAACAGATGAAATTCCAGATCACGATTTACTTTGTGGTGGATTTCCTTGTCAAGATTATTCAGTTGCGACAACATTACATAATTCAAAAGGCTTAAAAGATAAAAAAGGAGTTCTTTGGTGGTCAATTCACCGAATTTTAGAAGAGAAGAAGAACAAACCAAAATATCTGTTTTTAGAAAATGTAGATAGACTTTTAAAATCACCTTCCAAACAAAGAGGTCGTGATTTTGCAGTTATGCTTCAAAGTTTAAATGATTT
>JAQWZS010000177.1 GCA_029253325.1 Bacteroidia bacterium | reverse complement strand
GAAAAACTTATGAAAGAGTCTTATAAATTAAGCACTGTAAACAGGACGGCCTCTGATGCCAAAGCTGCTGAAGCTGATGCAATTTTGAAAGAAATTGAAGATCTAGATGGTTAGTTTAATCGAGAGATTTTAATATTGTCTCACAAACCTTTTGTATTTCAGAACTGGATATAATCAACGGTGGAGATATTCTAAGGCAATTGGTGTTATATAAAAACCAATCGATGATTACACCACGCTCTATACATCTTTTCATTGTTCTTTCAACTTCCTCAAAACTATCTAGTTCAATAGATAGCATCAGACCCTTACCGCTTGTTTTCTTGATTTTCGGGTGAATTAATAATTTTCTAAATAAAGCTTCTTTCTCTGAAACCTCATCCATAAGCTGATGTTTTTCGATGTATTTTAACGAGGCATTTCCTGCAGCACAGCAAATCGGATGTCCACCAAAAGTTGTAATGTGACCTAAGATGGGTTTGTCTTCGATACTTTTCATAATTTCAGAAGAACTTATGAATGCTCCAATAGGCATTCCTCCACCCAGTGCTTTTGCACTCACTAAAACATCAGGTATAACATTGTAATGTTCAAAAGCAAATAATTTACCTGTTCTTCCAATGCCTGTTTGTATTTCGTCAAAGATTAGTAAGGTCCTAGTTTTGTTACATTTTTCTCTGAGAGCATTCAAGAATTCTTGTGTTGCAGGTAAATACCCAATTTCGGCTTGAATAGGTTCAATGAATACTGCGGCAGTTCTTTCATCGATGATGTCAACGGAATCTAAGTTATTATAGTCCATGAAATAAATATTTGGCAATAAGGGCTTAAAGGGGCCAGAGTAATATTCGTCGCTCATCATACTTAGTGAACCACTTGTGCTACCATGATAGGCGTTTCTCATGGCAACTATTTTGGATCTTCCTGTATATTTTTTAGCCAGTTTCATTGCTCCTTCGATTGCCTCACTTCCACTGTTTAAAAAGTAAAATGATTGAAGATTTGAGGGTAAATGTTTGGCGAGTTGTTTGGCGAGTTCTACTTGAGGTTGCACAATGTATTCACCATACACCATTTGGTGGCTGTATTTATCCACCTGGTCTTTTATAGCTTTTGTAACTTCAGGATTACAATGCCCAATATTATTTACTGCTATACCGCTAATTAAGTCAATGAAGGGCCTATCATCTTTATCGTATAGATATATTCCATTTCCTCTTACAAATTCATACATAGGTGGATTTGGTGAGGTCTGAGCAATATGTTTTAGGAATGAATTTTTGATTTTGCGAAGATATGATTTAGTAAGCTAATTGTTTATTTTCATCAAAAGCAAAAAAAAGCCCTTGTAGGATCCTACAAGGGCTTAAAATATTTACTAGGTAAATATTAATTAACTTTATCAGAAAGTCCAGAACCTGCTTTGAATTTTACAACATTTTTAGCAGCGATTTGAATTTCTTTTCCAGTTCTTGGGTTTCTTCCAGTTCTTGCAGCTCTTTTGCTTACTGAGAAAGTTCCGAATCCAACAAGGATAAGTTTCTCTCCATTTTTAAGAGCAGAAGAAGTAGAATCCATAAATGCGTTTAGTGCCTCACCAGCTTGTGCTTTTGAGATACCAGCTGAATCAGCCATAGCTGAGATTAAATCTGATTTGTTCATTTTGTTAATTGTTTTGAATAATTATTATTCTCCAATGTTAATGAGAAGACCCGCATGGATACAAGGACTGTTACCTATTTGTTAATAATTTCAAATAATTTGCCAGTTTTTGGGTCTCAAACACAGTGTTTATGGGCATCTTAAGCTGAGAAAGCTCATATATAGACTGTCTCTTGTTGTAAAGTCCTCTCAACTTAGAGGGGGATTTTTTGTCAATTAGTGGTCTATTTTTAAGTTTTGGAAGACTTTTTTCTATTTCTTCCCATGGTTTATAGAGATATATACAAATGTTATTTTGAAGAATTAACGTTCTATTTTCATGGTCACATATTGTGCCACCGCCAAGAGCAATTATTGATGATTCTGACTGAAGGTTTATTTTATTTAGGACATCTTTTTCAATCACTCTAAAATAATCCTCTCCATTATTATTAAAAATTTCGGAGATTGATAATCCCGTCTGATTAATAATTTCTTGGTCAAGATCTATGAAATTTAATTCCAATAATTCAGACAACTGAAGCCCTATAGTGGTTTTTCCTACTCCCATAAATCCTGTTAGAAAAATATGCATTAGCTTAACTTAATTCTTGGGTCAAGTTTGACATATAAAATGTCCACAATTATGTTAGTGATTATAAAAATAAAACCAATGAATAAAATCGATCCCATAACAACAGGAAGATCGTTCATTTCAAGTGCTTCAATGGTTAGCTTTCCTAATCCTCTCCAATTAAAAATATATTCTACAAAAAAAGCTCCTGCAAGAAGCGATGCAAACCACCCACTGATAGCAGTTATCACAGGATTTAATGCATTAGGTAGGGCATGTTTGATTAGAACTGATGAAGTGCTAATGCCTTTTGATTTAGCTGTCTTGATAAAGTCTTTGTTTAAAGTATCAAACATGGAGCTTCTAGTTAATAGAGTAAATATAGATAGAGGCCTAACTCCTAATGCAATTGCAGGAAGTATAATATTTTTCCATTGATAATATTCTCCATTGTATGGGTCGATATCTGTCCAGCTTCCAGTCATGTATAATCCAGTGTAATCATGAAGTACAAAACCAAATAGCCAAGCTAGTATGATTGCCGAGAAGAATGATGGGACAGAAATACCTATTGTACTAGTAAAAACAATAATTTGGTCAAGTACAGAGTTGATCTTAATTGAAGACAATACGCCAAGTATTACTCCCAAAATTATAGCCATTAAGATAGATGCAATAGCTAAAATAAAAGTACCTATAAAGGATTCTCTTATCAACGTGGTTGTTTTAACCCTCGATTGAAATGACTTTCTTAGGAACGGTGTTTTTATCAATATTACTTTATTATGTATAGTTATTTTAAACAATGGGTCATATTTAAGATCTAATTCTTCATCTATTAAATGGAATGACACAGGAGATATGTCATTAAGAAACAAGATGTATTGCGTAAAAGTTGGTTTATCAAGTCCAAACTCTTTTTTTATGGATTCTTGTGTAGCAATGTCTGTACGTTGACCAATAGCCATTTTTTCAGGATTAGGAAATGAAAATTTAAAAAGAAAAAAAACAACGGTTATTACACTAAATAATATAAATATGCCACTTATTATTCTTTTTAAGATAAATTGTATCATGGACTTGTGATACTTGTCAGCTCTTTTTCTGAAGGTAGACGTGTGCTTGGCCAATTTTCAATGACGGTATTTTTTTGGAGAAGGACTAATCCAGGATTACTTCTTATTATTGATTTTAGATTGGTTTTATCTCCATAATAAAAGGGGATATTAAGTTCGTATTTCTTTATGAATGAATTAACATCTTCTGATTTACTCGCTGTTAGTGGATAGAGCGTAATTTCATTTTTATTGCAGAAACGAATAATACTTTTTATCTCATCCACAGCTTGCGTATTGGTTTTTTCAATATCACTAAATACTAGTAATACCTTATATCCAGAATCAGCATAGAAATCTTCTACGTAGTCATTTATTCTGTCAACATCCATGATTTTAAAGTCATGGATTTCAGGTTCATAACCCTTACTGATTAGTTTGTCTATGCGGTCAACAAAGACATAACCTTCTTTTTGGAGGTTACGACTACTAATA
>JAQWZS010000168.1 GCA_029253325.1 Bacteroidia bacterium | reverse complement strand
ATATTAACAGAAAGCCAAAAGGTATAGGTTAGTCCAAAGAAAGAAATGATCCAAAAATCTTGCGGATTGACATAAGGGGATAAATAAGAGATGCCAAGGCCAACTATAGCCAATGTATTGATGAAGTTGGTTAATTTTTTTAGTATCTTTTTCACTCGCTAGCCTTAAAAAGAATGTCTTTTTCTTGTTTATTTAGACTATCATAACCACTCTGAGATATCTTGTCCAAAATAGCATCAATTTCATCTTGGTTTGGTTTTAGTTTTTTGTCCTTAATGATTGACCCCATGGTCCGTTCGTCTTTTTGTCTGTTCCAAAAAAATGGTTTTTGATTGGGGTTTCGAGATGGTTTTGTAATTCTACCTTGCAAGTTGAGTATATAAATTAGACCAAAAAGAGCACCACCCATGTGTGCAAATAATCCACCAGTATTATCACTTACAGGAAACATATATAAATCTCGGAAAACAAAAAAAAGAGCGACCCATCTTAGCTCAACATTGAACAAGCCAAAGGGTCTTACCTGATATCTTGGCAAAAAGGTACCCGTGGCAACAAGAATTGCAGTTACTCCCCCCGATGCTCCTAATAATTTTTTGTAGCCAACAACTTCACTAAAGATTGGAAATATATTGTAACTCAGTACAAATAACATGGCCCCAGAAATCCCACCATACAGAAAGATCTTCCAGATTTTTTTGAAGTCCATGAATTCCTCTAGAATCCTACCGATGAAATAGAGCAAAATCATATTGCCTAAAAGATGCCAAAATCCAGCGTGAAAGAAGATGTTGGTAATGATTGACCATGGGCGAATAATTAGTTTGCCAATATTGCTTGGGATATAGAAGTATTCTAGCAAGTTTTCTGGGGAGAAACCAGATAATTTTGCAATTACTCCAACAAAAATTGTGAAGATAAAGGCTGCTAAGTTTACCATAATAATCTGGCGTATAGCAGAATTGCCCTTATAAAATTCGTATTGTATCTTCTCCCAGGTAGTCATTACGTTTAGTAAAACGAATTACGATTATTTTTATTCCAATATTGAACAAGGATAAACCCGAATAGTGCACCCCCAAGGTGAGCAAAATGAGCAACACCTGCTTGGAAACCGCTAATACCAGCAAATAGCTCGAAAGCAGCATACCCTATAACGGCCCATTTGGCTTTTATGGGTACAGGTATGAACATCAGAAATAACTGTGTATTGGGCCAGTACATTGCAAATGCTACGAGAATCCCAAACAATGCTCCAGACGCCCCTACTGTAGGTTGGTTGATATTTACCAAGCCTTGTGTAATTTCATAATCTTGAACCAAAGTATGTAATAGTGCAGCTCCAAGTCCAGTTATCAAGTAAAAGTTGATATACCTTTTAGCTCCCCACATTTGTTCTAATCGGCTACCAAACATGTAGAGTCCAAACATATTGAAGAGTAAGTGAGTAAAACTCCCATGCATAAACATATGAGTAATCATTTGCCAACCGTGAAAATAGTTGCTTTTATAATTAAATAATGCCAAGTACTCATACATGGTATTTCCACTATAAATGGTGGCAATAAATAATAAAACATTGATGGCAATGATATTTCTTGTTACCTCAGGAATACCAAAACGGTTGCTATTAAATTGCATGATAGTTTATCTATTGAAAAAAACGTTCCAAACTCTGTTTTGTTAGCTTAACCATAATAGGTTTACCAGATTGATCGATAGTTTTTTGTTTGCAAGCTAGTAGATCGTTCATTAATACTTGCATCTCAGTTGGGTTGAGCACCTTACCTGTCTTAATGGCAGAATTTTTTGCAGCTGCCTGCCTCAGAGCATCATTCTTAGCAATTTTCAAGTCTTGAAAGTTAGTCTTGAAATCATCGATGATTTGAATAATAACGGATGCTCCATCCTCTTTACTTAGTTCACTAGGCAAACCATTCACAATAATGGTTGATTGACCAAATTCGCTAATATCAAATCCCAAGGCATTAATGTCTTTTTGCATTTCCTGGTATAGGGCAAAATCAGATTTACTCAATTCCATAGTTCTAGGGAAAAGCAGTTGTTGAGAAGATATGGCTTGTTGAAAGGTATATCGTTCATATAAGACTTGCCTGTGGGCACGATGTTGATTTACAAGGTTCAGTTCTCCATCAATTTTTGCAACTAAGTAAGTATCTTGAATTTGAAAAATATCAAAATTATGGGTTGTGTTCTCGGTTGCTTTTTCTGGTTGAGTGAAAAAGGTTTGTTGTTTTGGGGAATCAATTGGCGTATTGAGAATTGCGTCTAATTTTTCCCAATTTGTAGGCGTTTTGGGCTTTTTATGGCCAAACGGGTTAAAGCTTTGATCTACATTGGGGCTATTAACGGCAGCAAATCGATCATTGATGCTATGTGAAGTGTTTGTGTCAATAGCATTGAGGAGCTGAGTGTCTGTAGGGAGCAAGAAGTGAGCACCCAATGTTTTTTTTATAACAGACTGCAAGAGTGTATATACATGTCGTCCGTCTTCAAATTTCACCTCGTGTTTGGTTGGGTGAATATTGACATCAATTTTTTTTGGATCAACCTTTAAGAATAAGATATAAAAAGGGTGCTTTTTTTCCTCCAGTAGATTACCATATCCAGATATAATTGCATGGTTCAGGTATGGATCTTTGATGAATCTACCATTAGCAAATAAATATTGATTGCCACGAGTTCTTTTAGAAATTTTAGGAGTCCCAATAAAACCCTTTATCTCAACTATATCGGTGTCCTCATTCGTTGGGATTAGCTCACCTTCCTTAAGATTAAATAAATCATGGATACGCTTTTCTAAATTTCCACTTTTCAGCTTTGATAGATTCTTCCCTTGATTGTAATATTCAAAAGTGATCTCCGGATAGGCTAGTGCGATTCGTTGAAATTCTTCAAAGGTGTGTTTGGTTTCAACAGAGATACTCTTGAGAAAATTTTTACGAGCAGGAATATTGTAAAATAGGTTTTTTACCGCAATCGAAGTGCCTTGAGTAGCAGCAGTATTCTCTTGGTTAATAAAATTTCCTGCTTCAATAATTATACGAGTTCCAATATCTTCTTGAGCACATTTAGTTTTCATTTCTACCTCGCTCACTGAAGCAATACTTGCTAGAGCTTCCCCACGAAAGCCAAGCGTATTTAAATTATACAAGTCATCAGCTTTTGTGATTTTTGACGTGGCATGCCTTTCCCAACACATGCGTGCATCAAATGCATTCATACCAGTACCATTGTCATCCACCTGAATTAGGGTACAACCGCCATTTTTAATGTATAGTTTAATAACAGTTGCTTGTGCATCTATTGCATTTTCGAGTAACTCTTTCACCACAGAGGCAGGTCTTTGTACGACCTCGCCAGCAGCAATCTGATTGGCTGTTCTATCGGGTAAAAGTTGAATTATGCCAGCCATTAAAATATATTATTTACCGAAACCTTTTATGATAAATTCTAGAATATCAGAATTTATAAGTTCATAAAAAATAGCTATAAGAACTAGGATTATTGCCCCTAATCGGAGCAAGTAGTTTTTTTGTGAGAAAGATCCGTAGCGTTGTGAATTCTGTTTTGCTTTATAGAGTTTTCGAATATTTTCTTTAGCACTATTCTCATTGCTTTTAATTTCACCCATTTCCCTTTTTACAACCTGAACCCTCGCATGCAATTCTTCTTTCTGCTCATCATAATAAACTGGAGTGTATTTAAATTTTCGATGCTTGGGTAATCTAGAAAATCGGAGATTTATCATGTCATTCAAAGGTAATGGATTCGTGTAATATTATCAATTAGAGTGAGGTACAATATTCTTCATTCAATTGATCTGCAACCACAATTCTATGTTTTAATGCTTTTTCAAACTCATCGCATGCAAAGTCAATTTCCTTAATTTGAATGTATAATTTGCCTTTGATGTAGTGCACCATTTTATAGGATGGAATTAGTTTTTCTACAGCACTGTAATCTTTAAGACTGCCTTCGATATCATTTAATTTAACTTTAAGCTCTGCCCTTCTTTTGTATAAATCTCCTGATAATTTATCAGTTTCAATAGCATTATTTAAGTCAATTAGTGCAGAGTCCTTTTGTCCTCTTTCAGCATAAGCATCTGCTCTCAACTTTAGAAAAGAACTATTATTTGGTTTTTTTAATAGACCATAAGAGTAGTCTGAAATTGCATTCCTGTATTTTTTTAAATGGTAGAAAGATTGTCCTCTGAAATAATAGGCTTCCATAAATATTGGATTAAGCTGGAGTGTCTTTGTGAAATCTTGGATAGCAGATGCATAATTCTTTGCATTGTAAGCAGAAGTTCCTCTGTTGAAATAACCCCTAAAATCAGAAGGGTTAATTTGAATATAATCAGTATATAGATTAAAAGCCTTTTTATAATCTCGCTCTAAGGAGGCTTTGTTTGCTTGAATTAATATTTCACTACCTTGCTGAGCATGACAATGAAATGTACATAGAGTTATTAAGCACGTGAAATAAATAGTTATTGGTTTTATCATTTCAATCTATAACAAATTAGTTCTGGAAATAGTACATATATATTGATTTAATTATGGATGGTCTTCTTCATGGAATCACAAAACCATAAAAACTTTTGAATGGTAATTCGAAAAGCCATTTCATTTTCTAACATGGATAAATGACCACTATTCTTAATGACTTCTAATTGTGCGAGTTTGCATTTGGATGCTTGATTAAAGATTTCATTTTTTGAATAATGCTCATCTTTATCTCCTAAAATAAATAATACTGG
>JAQWZS010000160.1 GCA_029253325.1 Bacteroidia bacterium | reverse complement strand
CCACCTAATATTTCGCCATAAATTTTAGCTCCACGTGCTTTGGCATGCTCGTATTCTTCAAGCACTAAAGATGCGGCACCTTCACCTAAGACAAATCCGTCTCTATCTGCATCAAATGGACGCGAGGCAGTAGATGGACTATCATTTCTTTCAGATAATGCCTTCATACTATTAAATCCACCAACAGCAGACGGTGTTACACATGCTTCTGACCCACCAGTGATGATTGCCTTTGCCATACCCAGTCGGATATAGTTATAGGAGTCAATAATGGAATTATTAGAAGATGCACAAGCAGATATTGTCCCAAAATTAGGTCCCCTAAAACCGTATTTGATTGAAATATAACCAGGTGCTATATCGCCGATCATTTTAGGAATGAAGAAAGGATTGAATCTTGGTGTGCCATCACCCTGAGTGAATTGGCCAATTTCTTGTTCTAGAACCTGTAAACCGCCTATACCAGAGGCCCAAATTACACCAATATCTTCAGGAATGAATTTCGTATCCAAAATACCAGAATCGTGAACAGCTTCATCAGCTACAATCATCGCATATTGAGTGAAGGGATCCATTTTTCTAGATTCCTTTCTATCGATATGATCAAGGACGTTAAAGTCTTTGATTTCACAAGCAAATTGGGTACGAAATTTTTCTATGTCAAATCGAGTGATTGTGGCAGCACCACTTACTCCTTTTGATAGAGCACTCCAAAAATCTTGAGCATTATTGCCAATGGGTGTCAATGCACCAATTCCAGTAACTACTACTCTTTTGAGTTTCATGACGGGTGAGGTTTAAAGGTTATTAACCTGCGTTTTCAGTAATGTAACTTACCGCATCTCCTACAGTAGCAATTTTTTCTGCTTGTTCATCAGGAATGGCAATGTTAAATTCTTTCTCAAATTCCATGATTAACTCAACAGTATCTAATGAGTCAGCACCAAGGTCATTGGTGAAACTTGCATCATTTGTTACTTCAGATTCTTCAACACCTAACTTATCTACGATGATTGATGTTACTTTTTCGGCTATTTCAGACATAATAATTTATTAATGTTAATGTGGTGCAAAGAACATTTTTTTAGATAAAAAAGACAAAATTAATTTTACACTCTTAAATTATTGAAAAAATGCCATCACTTTTTGCCTCTGGTGAGTTTACACTTGAATATCCTACAATTTATGGAGTAGCAACAAATCAAAGGCTTTTGGGGTTTATTCATTCACTTTCAAAGCACCCAGATTTTCATGTAGAATGTTATGATGATATAATAGATTACGATCAAAAAAGTTATCATTTGAACTATGTGATTACTTTACTAGACGATGAATCGCAATGTATTTTGATTAAAAACAGAGGTTCTTCATCTTTGTTCTATCCAAAATTTAAGAATGTCGAGTATCTATTGTGTTCAAGCAATGAAAATCAAGTAAATCCTGAAATCATTCAAATTTTTAGCAAACTTCCGGATATATCGCTTTGTTTTGCATTAGAAAGTCCAAACCAACAACAAATACTAAATTTTATAAAATTACAATGAGTCATATTGTACGTTACAACAAAACAAAGATTATTGCTACGATGGGTCCCTCAACTGCTGATGTGGAGGTACTAAAAGAAATTTTTATAGCAGGTGTGGATGTCTGTAGGGTTAATTTTTCTCATGGTAACTGGGATGATCACTTGTCGATGATTCAAAAGATTCGTCAAGTGAACGAAGATTTAGGAACACATGTAGCTATTCTTGCCGACCTTCAAGGGCCTAAGCTTAGAATTGGTGAAGTAGAAGGAAACAAGATGCTCTTAGAAAATGGGGCTTCTATGATATTAACGACAAAAGCTACCATTAGCAAAGACAATACAATCCATGTCAAGTATCCAACACTTGCTCAAGATGTAAAAGCTGGTGAGCGTGTGCTATTGGATGATGGTAAACTTGAACTAGAATTTGTAAAAATTATTGATGATCATTCGGTTGAAGCCAAGGTAATTAATGGTGGATTCTTGAGTTCAAATAAAGGATTCAATCTTCCATCTTCAAATTTATCTGTTGATAGTTTGACAGAAAAGGATAGAAAAGATTTGGAGTTTATTATGAAGCATGATTTTGATTGGATTGCTCTTTCATTTGTCCGCGAGGCTGATGACATTCATAATTTACGAAAGATTTTAAATGAAAATGCTTGTCAGTCTAGAATAATTGCCAAGGTAGAAAAGCCTCAGGCCGTTGAAAACATCGATGAAATTATTCTAGCAACCAATGCAATTATGGTGGCAAGAGGAGACTTGGGGGTAGAAATGCCTATGGAAGAAGTGCCAATGATTCAGAAGCGAATTGTATCAAAATGTATTCAAGCGAGTAAGCCTGTAATTATTGCAACTCAAATGATGGAGAGTATGATCACTTCTCCTACACCAACCCGAGCAGAAGCTAATGATGTAGCCAATGCGGTAATGGATGGAGCAGATGCAGTCATGCTTAGTGCAGAGACTTCGGTTGGAGATTATGCTTTAAAATCAGTGCAAGCTGTAGAAAAAATACTTGGAAGCACGGAAAAAGGTTGGGATATCTATAATAAAATTAAAAAGCCAAACCCAGCTTCCCCCTCTTTCTTGAGTGAGCGAATTTGCTATGCTACAGTAAGTATGAGTCAGGGGATTGGTGCAAAGGCTATTTTGTCAATGACACAAACCGGTTATACGGCTTATAAGATAGCAAGTGGTCGTCCGAATTGTGATATTTTCATTTTCACGGCCAATAAAAGGTTATTATCAAGGCTGAGTTTGGTTTGGAATGTTAGAGCATACTACTATGATAGTAAGACTAATACCGACGATACAATAAAAGAGGTCATTAAAATATTAGTTGATGATGATTTACTCAAAAAGGGAGATGTTGTTATCAATACTGCCGCAATGCCAGTATTAGAAAATCGAAAAACAAATGCGTTGAAAATCAGTACTGTTGAATGAGCGAAATAGTCAATCGTATAGAAGCAAGTGGGATTATAACCCTTGATTTGGAAGAATTAATTCCAGATCATACTCAGTCATATATTGACATAAAAGATCAATTGTTTCAAGGATTAATTTTAAGGGAAAAAGATTTTCGAGCATGGGTAAAAGAACACGACTGGGCTAAATACCAAAATCATGATGTAGCAGTATACTGTAGTGCAGATGCTGTAGTACCCACATGGGCTTATATGTTGATTGCTACTGCAATAAGTCCTGTAACATCCTCAATATATTTTACCCAACCAGATAACCTTAATGCGATGATTGCAGAACGAGCGGTATCTCAACTAGATGTTGCTCAATATGCAGATAGTAGAATTGTGATTAAAGGGTGCGGTGATCGCGATATCAGCAACCACGCCTATGTTCAATTAACCTCTAAATTGGTACCCATTGCCAAATCGGTAATGTATGGAGAGCCGTGTAGTACAGTTCCGGTATTCAAAAAAAGGTAAGAGGTATTCTATGAATGATTCTCTCACTCTCCTAACTCTTCGTATGCATCAAAGTTCATATTGCGTTCACCATCGATATATTCGGTAACAAATGCATCGGATATCCCAATTCGCTTGATGTCATTACTGAATTGTACAGCATCTAAAAGATTTTCAAAATGACCAATAACGTAGCGTTTTTTGCCGTCAATTTCTTCAGCTCGGACTGTTTTTAGCTTGTCGTTGAACGATACTAAATCGAGATATTGGTAGAATCCCATTTGAACTTGATACACAGTACCTTCGGGTAATTCCGAAGTCGGTATAGTCTTTTCTAATTCTTCGTAGCGTAGTTGTTCAAGTTTTAATTGTTCAGCTAATTGATTTGCTGTTAGTTCAGCTGTTTCCAGTTGACCAGTGAGGCGTGCAATTTCATCGGAAAGTTCTTTTATCTTAGTTTGATGTTGATTTTGCATCTTTACCCATTTTTCAGGATTTTTTTTGTACGTTCTGATCTCCTTTTTGAGTGCTCTTTTTTGGGTTTTGGTCAACTCCTGTGCCTGAGCAGATTGGTTAATAAAGAGTCCAAGTGTTACTATAATAACTAAAAAATTTCTCATGATTGATTTATAATATTTTAACAAAGCTATAATTTAGATTCCATGATATTCTGATAAGATTTGTGAATAACTAACTTTGCATATACTTTAATGTACAATGGATTATAGAATAGAAACAGATAGTATTGGTGATATCCAAGTGCCTGCAGATAAATATTGGGCAGCTCAGACACAACGTTCGCTTGAAAATTTCAAAATTGGGAATCAAAGAATGCCTATCGAAATTATAAGAGCATTTGCGGTATTAAAAAAATGTGCTGCTATGACAAATCATGAGTTGGGAATTCTGTCCGAGGAGAAAATGAAACTTATATCACAGGTATGTGATGAGATCGTTGTTGGAGATTTGGATGATCAGTTTCCTTTGGTTATTTGGCAGACGGGAAGTGGTACACAGAGTAATATGAATGTCAATGAGGTTATAGCTAATCGAGGACACGTTTTATCTGGAGGTAAATTATCGGATAAGCAAAAAGTTTTGCATCCCAACGATGATGTAAATAAATCGCAAAGTAGTAACGATACATTCCCTACAGCTATGAGTATAGCGGTATATAAACAGATGGTGGATTTCGCCATTCCAGGGCTTCAAGTTTTGAAAGATTCATTCAAAAAGAAAGCAAGAGATTTTAAGGATGTGGTTAAAATTGGTAGAACCCATTTTATGGATGCTACTCCACTTACGCTTGGTCAAGAATTTTCTGGTTATCGAAGACAACTGGAGCTAAGCATTAGTGCGATAGAAAATGCCATGATTGGAGCACAAGAAATAGCTCTTGGAGGAACAGCAGTCGGCACAGGGCTGAATACTCCTAAAGGATATGCTGAATTAGTAGCAAAAAAAATTAGTGCAGAAATGGCCATGCCTTTCAGATCAGCTGAGAACAAATTTGAGGCATTAGCTGCTCACGATGCGATGGTTGAACTCCATGGTTCGTTAAAAAGAGCTGCTGTGAGTTGTATGAAGATCGGTAACGATATTCGGATGTTGAGTTCTGGGCCAAGAAGCGGAATAGGTGAGATTATCATTCCAAGTAATGAACCAGGATCGTCCATTATGCCAGGTAAGGTGAATCCTACCCAGTGTGAAGCGTTGACCATGGTTTGTGCACAGGTCATGGGAAATGATGTGGCTGTGAGCATTGGAGGTAGCAATGGTCATTTTGAGCTCAATGTCTTTAAACCATTGATTGCTGCAAATTTGCTTCAAAGTGCAAGGATACTAGGTCAAGCATGTCTGTCATTTAATGACAATTGTGTAGTAGGGATAGAACCTAACCTAGCTGAGATTAAAAATAAATTAGACAATTCCCTGATGCTAGTTACAGCTTTAAATACACATATTGGTTATGACAAAGCTGCAAAAATTGCTAAAAAAGCATATGCAGATAATAGCACATTGAAAGCAGCTGCTATTGAATTGGGTTTTTTGACAGCAGTAGAGTTTGATCAATGGGTTCGTCCAGAAGATATGTGCGGCGATACAGAGCTTGGATTTTAGATTATGAGTGTCAAACTAAAACCTTTTCGAATAAAAACTATTCAGAAGTTTAGTGAACGTTCTGATCTGAGGATATTAGACATTGGGTCAGGTAGTCATTCCAGTTCCATTACTAAAAAGTGGTTGTCTGATTGTCATTATACTGGTGTAGATAGGGATGCCAATTATGATAACACACCTGAGGATATTAAGGCTATGGATGACTTCATTCAATTGGATTTAACTAAACTTGATTTTGACAAAATAACGGATAACTCTTATGATGTGATTATCATGAGCCATGTGATAGAGCACCTTCATAATGGAGACAAAGTGCTGCCTTTATTATTTCATAAGTTAAAAAAAGGAGGGTTGTTTTATATCGAATTTCCATGCGAGGCAAGTGCTTCCTTTCCAAGCAAACGAGAAACACTCAACTTTTTTGATGATGATACACACGTTAGAATTTATTCAATTAAAGAAGTGGCCAATATTTTTATGCGAAACAACTTTGGAGTAAGGTCTGCGGGGAAAAATAGAAGCTGGGTTAATATTGCTCTAATGGCTATAAAAATCCCACTTCAAACCCTAACAAAGGGATATGTTAGAGGTGGAGTTTATTGGGATTGGTATGGGTTTGGAGATTATATTTTGGCTCAAAAAAAGAGCTAATCTAGACTAACTTAATCCAGAAATTACGCCATTCTCATCGATGTTCATTCCTTCACTAGCAGGGATACTTGGAAGACCTGGCATACGCATCATATTTCCCAAGATTGGGATGATAAATCCAGCACCTGCTGCAATTTCAAATTCTCGCACCGATACTCTAAAGTCAGTAGGTCGTCCACGCAACTTTTCTTGATCTGAAAATGATTTTTGGGTTTTTGCCATGCAAATTGGTAGATCATTTAAATTAAGTTTTTCGATGCTTTTCAGGTCCCGTTCAGCTTTTGAGGAATAATCTACACCCTCCGCTCCATAAATTTCTTTGGCAATGGTTTCAATCTTTTCTTTAATAGGGTCCTTTTTTTGGTAAAGGGGTTTAAAATCAGAAGAATTATTAGTAATTTCTTGAATGACCGCCGCGGCTAATTCTGTAGTTCCTTTTCCTCCTTCGGCCCAACCTTTACTGACTACTGCTTTAATACCTATTAATCGACATGCTTGAATCAACCAGTCAATTTCTTCTTGACTATCTGTTGGAAAATGATTTATAGCTACAACTCGAGATAGTCCGAATTTTTGCATGTTCTCCAAATGTTTTTTTAAGTTTTCAAACCCACGTTCTATACGCTCTAGATTTGGGGTGTCATATTCTTCTTTTGGAGACCCACCGTGATGTCTTAGTGCTCTGATAGTAGCAACCATAACAACAACTTTAGGTTTTAGTTGAGCGTATTCACATTTGATATTCAAAAATTTCTCTGCTCCCAAATCTGCACCAAAGCCCGCTTCAGTAATGGTGTAGTCTGCAAGAGACATCCCCATTTTTGTCGCGATTATAGTATTTGTTCCTTGGGCAATATTAGCAAATGGTCCACCATGGATAATAGCCGGATTGTGTTCGAGGGTTTGAACTAAATTGGGTTTTATCGCATCTTTGAGTAGAAGTGCCATTGCATTTTCAGCGTTCAGATCTTTGGCATAAATGGGTTTTTTATCAAAGGTGTAGCCAATAAAAATGCTACCTAATTTTTGTTTGAGGTCTTTAATATCTTTTGCCATACAAAGAATCGCCATAATTTCGCTTGCTGCTGTAATATTAAATCCGTCTTGTCGGGGTATTCCATTTGCAGTTCCACCCAGACCAATGGTAATGTCTCTTAATGATCGATCATTGAGATCGATGACGCGTTTCCATACAATGGTACGAGGATCTATGTTAAGACTCCTTTTTTTACTTTGAAGATTATTGTCGATGAGTGAACTCAACAAATTATTAGCTTTTTCAACGGCATTAAAGTCTCCAGTAAAATGAAGATTGATGTCTTCCATAGGGACAACTTGAGAATGTCCGCCACCAGCTGCTCCTCCTTTAATTCCAAACACAGGACCAAGGGAAGGTTCTCTTAGAACAACAACTGATTTTTTACCAAGCTGATTAAACCCCTCATTAAGTCCGATGGATACTGTAGTTTTTCCTTCACCAGCAGGAGTTGGTGTTAGAGCAGTCACGAGGATTAAGTTTGATTTTTCAATAGATGCTTCTCGAATTAGATGAAGTGGAAGTTTGGCTTTGTACTTGCCATAGTGCTCCAGTTCTTCGTTGGGGATATTCAGCTTTGCTGCAACCTCATTGATGTGTTGCATTTGGATACTTTGTGCTATGGAGATATCAGACATTTGTCGGCAAATTTAATTAACTAAATAAGTAATATCGGATGCTTAATTCACTGTTATTTTTGAGCCTTCTTATAAATACTTATTAATATTGGTTTAGCTCTATTATAATAAATCAAAAATAATAGACAAAACCGTTGAATTATTAAGTTCCGTTATACTATTGCCTTGATCTAAGGGTAGTAATCCAATATTCTGAGTTAATCGAAGTCCTAAGCGATGTGTGATATTGTAATTATATGAAGCACTTAAACCAACATCTAAAGGCTTATAATTACTTTTTACATTATAGATTGGGGATTTTCCAAGTTGATAAGTTGCAGTTAACAGGTAGGATAAGTATCCATCTAGGTGTAAAGAAGATTTTTTGGCATAAGGTTTATAAAATCCAGCAGTTAAATTGATATAATCAAGTGAAAGATCTTCTTTATAAGATTGACCATCAACGACAAATCCTCTTTGAGAAAATCCGATAGAATATTCTTTACCCCATTTTTTGCGAGTGGATTTTTCAGCATAAAAGAGGTAAGCATTAAAACCTATGGATGGGGGAGTAATTCCTAATGCAAACATGGACGGACCATGTCCGATTACCCTTCCGGATTCTGTTCCAATAGCGACTCCAAAATGAGTTTTTTTTGGATTGTCTTTCACGTGTAAAGTGCTTCCTGAGCAAAACAACTGGGTGGAGGTTAAAATTATGACTAGTAGAAATTTCATAGCTTATTTACTGTTTGGTTATAGTTGCAATAGCAAATACAATATCATTGCCTCCCTCAAATCGTTTGATTTCTTCAACGGGTGAGGTAGGATTATTTATCGAGGTAAATTCTTCTCCAGAATCTGTCCCCGAGTCATAACCATGAATATCAAGTGTAATTTCATCTTTCCATGTACCATACTCATTTTTAAGGTTGACATTTCGTGTTGCAATGAACCAATCAGGGCTTGGTGCAATCATGGAAACCAGGCTTAAAAAATGGTAATTTTTATAAGCTTTAATTTCCGAAATGAATTTATTTTCACTATTACTTGAAGGTCCTTGAGCAAAAAACTTATCATAAACTAGCTCTTGTGAAATTTGTAAATCAATTTCAGATGACAAGATAGAAGTTTTGCCGGTTTCAGCCATTAAATTTATTCCTGGACTTGCTAAATCTCCTGTCCTAAAAAACGAGTGATTGTTCTTATGAATAGAGCCAATCACAGGAGAAAAATGAGCATTGTTTGGAAAGTTACCAAATGAATTTGTATGATTAGATTCTGTCCAGTTAAACGTTATATTAATTCGGTAGGTTTCGCCATCAGTTGGAATAATATTATCCTTCTCTGTATCACAATTGGCCAATAAGAAAACTAGTAAAAGGGATAAATAACTTAAAAATTTCATAATCTTAAATTTTGTCGAATTCAAATGTAAAATTATGGTTCAATTGATTCGGAAAATCAATAGTATTTGTCTAAAATATGACTAATCAATTACATTCATCCCTTTGCCCACTTTGATAAATGCGTTTATCGCTTTTTCTAAATGATGTTGCTCATGTGCTGCAGATAGCTGAACTCGTATTCTTGCTTTTCCTTTAGGCACTACAGGGAAATAGAAACCAATTACATAAATTCCTTCATCCAACAATTTATTCGCCATTTCTTGTGCAGTCACTGCATCATACAACATAATTGGAACGATTGGGTGAACTCCAGGTGTGATATCAAATCCAGCCGCTATCATTTTTGTTCTGAAATATTGTGTGTTGTGTTCAAGCTTATCTCTTAGTTCTGTAGTTTCGCTAAGCATATCTAAAACAGCAATACTCGCTCCTACAATACTTGGAGCAAGGGTGTTTGAAAATAGATATGGACGTGATTTCTGCCGAAGCATTTCTATGATTTCTTTTTTTCCAGATGTGAAACCTCCACTTGCACCGCCCAGAGCTTTTCCTAAAGTGCCAGTAATGATTTCTATTTCTCCCATGACTCCACAGTGTTCGTGTGTACCTCTTCCGGTTTTACCCAAAAAACCTGAACTATGGCATTCGTCAATCATTACAGTTGCATTGTATTTATTGGCTAGGACCACTATTTTGTCAAGCTGGGCAATGGTGCCATCCATAGAAAAGGAACCATCGGTAACAATGATTCTATTTCGGTGCGTTTGACTTTCTTGAAGGCATCGTTCAAGATCCTCCATGTTATTGTGTTCATAGCGGTATCGATGAGCTTTAC
Source organism: Bacteroidia bacterium (assembly GCA_029253325.1). GTDB lineage: Bacteria > Bacteroidota > Bacteroidia > NS11-12g > UBA9320 > UBA9320. Next base: position 1,481 of record JAQWZS010000160.1, on the reverse strand, counting down.
AGAGTCGCACTCCATCTATAATGCTAGCATGATTAAGAGCATCAGATATAATAGCATCTTGGTTGTCAAAAAGTGGTTCGAAAACTCCACCATTTGCATCAAAAGCTGCAGCATATAAAATAGTATCTTCTGTACCTAGGTATTCAGATATTTTTTGTTCTAATTCTTTGTGAATGTCTTGCGTGCCACAAATAAATCGAACAGACGACATGCCATAACCATGCGAATCAATTGCATCCTTTGCCGCTTGAATAACCTTAGGATGAGAGCTTAGTCCTAAGTAATTATTTGCACAAAAATTGATTACTTCATTTCCATTATTGGTTTGAATATTTGCACCTTGAGGGGTTGTAATGATGCGTTCATTTTTGAAAAGACCAGCTTCTTTAATTTCTGATAATTCTTGGGTTAGTTTAGCTTGCAATGAGTCGTACATGTGTGTTTTTATTTTGTAGGTCACAAACTTAAAAATAATTGACATAACATTGATTAAGCATTATATAGTAATGCAGGAAATAAAAAAACGATGATTAACCTGACTATCGAGGTATAAAACGGAATGGCATAATGCTTGTTAGTGTATTACTAAATAGATCATCTAATTTAATGTCTAAACAAAATAATAAGTCGGGGAAGCCTAAAAATCAAGGAGATAGACCTAATCCATTTGACATGAAGAAGAATAAAGGAGGAAAGCCAAAATTCAATTATGTCTGGATATATGCCATATTAGCAGTTGTTTTCCTAGTCATGACTTTCTTAAATCCGACTGGAGGTAAGCAGGTCACTGTAGAACGTGTGTTGTCGATGGTTGAAAATGGAGACGTTAAAAAAATTAGCGTAATCAATAGAAGCCGAGCGGAAATATACTTAACAGACGATGCTAAGAAGGCAGAAGAATATAAAAAGGATATTCCTGAAAGTGCTTTTTCGGGTTCAAATGCTTATACCTATTACCTTTCAGATATTGGGGATTACGAGTTTTTTAATAATCAAGTAAAGGAAGCTCAAAAAGAGCTACCATCCTCTAGCAAAGTAGTTATAAATCCTGAAGTAAAAGAGAATTTTTGGGATAACCCATTAGTTTCTATAGTGTTATACATTGTGGTGTTTGGATTGATATGGATGTTTATTATGCGGAGAATGGGTGGAGGTGCAGGACCGGGTGGAGGGCAAATATTTAGCATTGGAAAGTCTAAAGCTCAACTTTTTGATAAGGATACCAAAGTGAATGTTACGTTTAAAGATGTAGCTGGACTAGAGGGGGCGAAAGAGGAAGTAATGGAAATTGTGGATTTTTTGAAGAATCCCAAAAAGTATTCAGAACTTGGGGGTAAGATTCCAAAAGGAGCTCTCTTAGTAGGTCCTCCAGGAACAGGTAAAACATTGTTGGCTAAAGCTGTAGCTGGTGAAGCTGATGTTCCTTTCTTTTCATTGTCGGGGTCTGACTTTGTAGAGATGTTCGTGGGTGTTGGAGCAAG
>JAQWZS010000086.1 GCA_029253325.1 Bacteroidia bacterium | reverse complement strand
AAATCTCTTTGACAATTTTCAATCACCTTAGAACCCTCAGCTACCTTGATAGAAGATGCTTTAAAAGTTCCAGCTGTTATAACCGATTGATATAACTGATCAACTATTTCTGCCACCTCATCATTAGAACCGCTTGTTACCTTCTTAATTTTTGTGACAGTATGAACTTTATCTCCTGGATTTATTCTTTCAGGAGAATAACCACAATAAAAGTCTTCATTAAAAACTAGGCCGCTTCCCTTCTCTAAAACTGGCACACAAACTTCTTCAGTACAACCTGGAAAAACAGTCGATTCATAAATTACAATATCCTCTTTCTTAAGAATTTGGCTTATTGCATAACTAGCTTTTTCTAATGGCTGCAAGTCAGGTCGCTTATTTTGATCAATCGGTGTAGGAACCGTGACTATATAAATGGTACATTCATTTAAATCGTGAATATCTGAAGTAAAAGATAAGTGCGTAGATGACTTCAAGCCCTCTGAATCTACCTCAAGCGTTGAATCATTTCCGCCTCTTAATTCTTCAATACGATTTAAATTGATATCAAATCCAATGATATCATATTTTTTACCAAATTCTACAGCAAGAGGTAAACCAACATATCCAAGACCTATTACTCCAATTTTATATTTTTTGTCTTTCAATTTCGAGCTTTATTTAATTAATAGTGGGACAAATTTATAATTATAAATGAGTCATCTTTTATTTCTTCTATGAAAATAGGCAAAATTTCTACTCAAAGTTACTTTTTAAAGACGTGGTAAGGAAGTTCTACTTTAATACTCTGCCCTAATGTATCAAAACTTACCAAAAATTGTTCTTCACTATTTCTTCTAATAATATCTACAATCGAGCCTTTTAATGGTCCCTCATTAACCATTACTTGATTTCCAACCTCAAAATCATCTGGTTTATTTATAGTTTCTAGTGAGTAACCCGATTCAATTATTGTTTTTATGGTATTAATTTCTTTATCTTGAACTATTGCATCTCCTCCGTTATACTTAACGAATGCAACAACTCCATGATCTACAAGTACCTTATCGCGTTGGAATAACGAGGGCTTTACAAAAAGATAACCACTAAAAAGTGGAAACTCAACCCATTTTTTTCGATCGCTCCATTGCCTTAATCGTTTGGCTAAAGGCAAGAAACACATAATATCTTGTTTTTGTAATCGTTCGAAAACTTTCTTTTCTTGCCTGCTGGCCACATAAACAACTTTCCACTTTTCTTCTCTATTCATGCTTATTGAGTAAAAAAGTCCATTCAAATTGAATGGACTTTCCTAAAACGTTATTTAAAATCGAATGTTATTCAACACCGTGCATTAATTTTTTAATTGGGTTATTAAGCATTGCAATCAATACTGCTATACCAATTAACACAAAGCCAATCGTAGAAAAAACAGATAAATAGTTATCTAACCCTGCTTCAACAGATAATGCTTCTCCACCACCGTGACCACCAGTAATTGCTGCAATTTTACCTCCAACATAATTTGCAATAGCAAAACTCAAAAACCATGCACCCATAGCTGTTCCAGCCATTTTCTTGGGAGAAAGTTTGGTAACCATTGACAAACCAATTGGTGACAAGAATAACTCCCCAGTTGTATGAAGTAGATAAACAAAAACTAAGGTTAATAGAGGCACTTGGAATGACTCACTAACAAACTGAAAACCTACTTGCGTTACTAAAAATCCTAGTGCTAATTGTATGATACCAAATGAGAACTTCATTGGTATGCTAGGATTTTTGCCAATCTTAGCCAACTTTACCCACATTACTGAAAATATAGATCCGAAAATTATAATGAAAAAAGGATTAAAAAATTGAGTCATACTTGCTGGCATTTCCCAACCAAAAATCATACGATCAACATTTCTATCTGCAAATAGCGTTAGGGATGTTCCTGCTTGCTCAAAACAAGCCCAAAAAGCAATATTGATGACCATAAAAATAATTAATGCAATCATTCGATCTTTCCATATTGCTGTACCTTCTTGTCTATCTTCTTTTATCCCAGCCATTATCATTGATATGGATATACCAATAAATAAGGTTAGTAGGATATAATCCATCCATTGATTATTCTGAATCAATAAATAACATAACGGTATTAAAGCTAATGACCCAACGGTTATTACTTGAACCCAATTGAATGGTCCTAAAGCCTTTTGTCTTCCTTCTTCAGTTATCTCAAGTCCTGGTGCTGCAGAGTAATTATCTCTACCAAACCAAAATATCAAAAGTCCAGCCAACATTCCTATACCTGCTAATCCAAAACCGTACTTAAATCCATATGTCTCTCCAACAAACGCTACAACCGTGGTTGCTAGTAATGCCCCGATATTAATTCCAATATAAAATATTGTAAATCCTGAATCTCTTCTCGGATCATTGTCTTTATATAATTTTCCTACAATAGTTGAAATATTTGCTTTGAAGTAACCATTACCTATAATCAATGCTCCCATACCAATTAACATTAAATGTTCTGTCCCTCCTATGATTATAAACTCACCTATAGCCATTAAAATCGCTCCTAACAAAACGGCATAACGGTAACCTAAAAAACGATCGGCCATCTTCCCACCTAGTATTGGTGCAGCATAAACCAAACCTGTGTATGCTCCATAAATTAAAGATGCCTCGGAATCTCCCATCATTAAAGATTTGACTAAAAATAAAGTCAATAAAGTTCTCATTCCGTAATAACAAAATCTTTCCCACATTTCGGAGAAAAATAAGGTCATTAATCCTCTAGGTTGTCCTTCTGATTGGTTTGAATTGTTCTTGTTAGAGTTGTCTAAAGTTGCTTCTTCTGTCATTTTTTTTAGAATTAAATTTTGGTAAAAATATGTTTTAAAATTGAATTACAAGTTTTCTAATATAAAATTAGTCATCTTGTTATACAAGTGATAGCGGGTAGCTCCTCCATAAATACTATGATTTTTATTGGGATAAAATTCAGAATCAAATGGGATGTTATTTTTTATCAATTCATCAACCATCATCACAGTATTTTGAAAATGCACATTATCATCACCTGTTCCATGAATAATTAGGTATTTTCCTTTGATATCCTTGACAAAATTAATAGGTGAATTATCATCATATCCTGATCCGTTATCCTGCGGTAAACCCATAAATCTCTCAGTATAAATGTTGTCATAATATCTCCAATTGGTCACAGGTGCAACAGCTATTGCCATTTTAAACACATCATTTCCCTTGGATAACGCAAGACTACTCATATATCCTCCGTAGCTCCATCCCCAAATACCCATTCTATTTTCATCAATGAAGGATAGATTACCAAAAAACTTAGCTGCTGCAACTTGGTCTTCGGTCTCATACTTACCTAATTGCCTGTAGGTCATCTTCTTAAATTCTGAACCTCTAGCTCCAGTACCTCTATTATCAACTGAAGCAACAATAACATTATACTTATTTGCAAGCATTTGATACCAATAGTAATTACTCCAGCCAAAACTGTTTTTAACTGTTTGTGATCCTGGACCACCATATACATACATCAACAATGGATATTTTGTAGTATCATTAAATGACGATGGCTTTATTATATAATAATTTAAATCATGGTTATTTACCATTAATTGGTCAAATGATATATCTCCCATTATGAATTTATCATTTCGAGATTTAAAATCATCATTATCTTCCACAATTCTTTGTGTCACCCAATTATTGTCTTTTATGCTAAAAACATGTGGCTGAATAGCTGAATGATAATTATGCAATGAAAACGTAAAATCAGTGCTAAATTGAGCAGAGTGCCAACCTGATTCCGTTGTCAGTCTCGTTTTTTTCTTACCCTGAAAATCAATACTATAGATGTGTCGCTCTGTAGAATTTACCTCTGTACTTGTGAAATACACTAACTCGTTTTTCTCATCCACACCTAGTATCTGATCAACATCCCAAGCCCCACTTGTAATTTGAAATATTTGCGGGCCGTCTACCTTGTGAAAATACAAATGCTTGTAACCATCTCTTTCGCTACTAATAATCATGTGTTTTTTGTCACTCAAAAAAAACAGATCATCCGTTATATCTACATAGCGTGGATTCCTCTCTTCCAATGATAACTGAACATTAACACCATCAACTAAAAGCAGCTCCCACTTATTCTGTAGCCTATTCAGTCGTTGAACACTTAGGATATTTTGATCTTTAGTCCATTTGATTCGAGGTATGTATTGATCTGCTTCAGAATTTAAATCAATCAATTTACAACTTCCTTTTTGAGCATCTGCGATTAATACTTGTACTTTACTATTCGCTTCTCCGGCCTTTGGGTATTTGAACTTATACAAATCTGGATAAAGTTTTCCGTAAGTGGTCATTTGCCATTGCTTCACTTCTGATTCATCAAAACGATAAAAGGCCAACTTGGTACCATCACTATTCCATTCAAAACCCTTGCTCATTCCAAACTCTTCCTCATAAACCCAATCCACGGCTCCGTTGATTATTTTATTGTACTCACCATCGTTGGTAATTCGTTTCACTTTTTGGCGAATTATATCCATGATATACAAGTCATTTTCTCTGACATAAGCCAGCTTTGTTCCCATTGGGTTAAGCGTAGGATATCGAACTTCTTTTCCCTCTCCAATCACTTGTTTGTCCGATAATCGAATTACTTTAAAATCACCTCGCGTAGAATGACGATAGATTTTTTTGGAGTTATAATAAATCAATATCAGGGACTGATCTTGATTAAAAGCATAAGAACTAATTCCATATTTATCTTCTCCAAAAACATCTTTGGCATTTAACAAATCTCTAACCTTAGCTCCAGTAAGATAATCATATTGACTAATGGCATCATAACCATTTTCACTACTCTCCTGAACGCAATAGCTTTTCCCATCGTTCATATTCACAAACCCATTAATAGTCTTAGGGTAGAATGTTCCACTAGCCCATATATCGGACAATTCAATGTTTCGTTTTTGTCCAAAAGATAAAATTGAACAGGATAGGAAAATAAATATGAATGTGTGTTTCATGATGAAATTAAAATTTCTTCAATTATAATTGAATCTTAAATGAATTGGATAGAAAGTCTTGAAAAAATAGTTGGGAAAGAAATTGTATTTACTGACCCTAAATTACTGTCCAATTATGCCTCTGATTATACAGAAGATATCACTTGTCCACCTGAGGCAGTTGTTATCCCAAGAAATACTGAAGAAGTGTCTACGGTTTTATCCTTTTGTAATGAAAAAAAAATACCTGTTACACCAAGAGGTGCCGGCACTGGACTTAGCGGTGGTAGTATTCCTGTAAGAGGAGGAGTTTCTCTTAGCATGGAAAAATTTGATCGAATTTTAGCCATTGACGAGCAAAACTTTCAAGCCACGGTAGAAAGCGGCGTAATCAACGATCATTTTCAGTCTGCTGTTAAAGAAAAAGGGTTATTTTATCCTCCAGACCCAGCAAGTAAAGGAAGTTGTTTTCTTGGCGGAAACATTGCTCATAGCAGTGGCGGACCAAAAGCTTTGAAATATGGTACAACCAAAGACTATGTTTTGAATCTTGAAGTCGTCTTACCAAATGGTAATATCATTTGGACAGGGTCTGATACACTCAAGAATAGTACTGGTTATAATTTTACTCAACTATTTCTTGGAAGTGAGGGAACCCTAGGAATTGTAACTAAAATTGTTTTTAAACTATTGCCTCTTCCAAAGCACGATCTCTTGATGCTTGCAAAATTTGATAGTATTGAAGATGCATGTAAAACTGTTCCTCAAATTTTCACTCAAGGTATTCAGCCTAGTGCTCTTGAATTAATGGAAAGAAATGCTATTGAATTTGTCCACAACCACGGTTCTGAATCTCAGAAAAGTGTTACCCAAAATATGCTATCCAAAGAAGGCACAGAAGCTTTTCTGCTAATAGAAGTGGATGGGAATGACATGGAAAGTTTATTCTCAGATTGCGAAAAAATTAATGAAGTTTTAGAATCCAATAACACATCTGAAGTCCAGTTTGCTGATAGTAGTGATCAAAAAGAACGAATTTGGCAAATCAGGAGGAATATTGGTGAAATGGTAAAACTTCATAGTATTTTTAAAGAAGAGGATACCGTAGTTAAACGTGCTAACCTTCCTAAATTAATGACTGGTGTAAAAGCCATTGGTAATGAATACCATTTTGAAAGTGTTTGTTATGGTCATGCTGGAGATGGCAATCTACACATCAACATCATCAAAGGTTCAATGTCAGATGAACAATGGAATGGGAAACACTTAGAGGAAGGTATTCGTAAAATATTCCGATTGTGCAAGAAATTAGGCGGAACTATTAGCGGTGAACATGGCATAGGGCTCGTTCAAAAGAAGTATATGAATGAGGTTTTAACCGATACCCACATTAAACTCATGAAAGGTATCAAACAAACTTTCGATCCAAATGGAATTCTAAATCCTGATAAAATCTGGGAGTAAGATTACCTCAAATTTTCAAACACAAACTCCTTTTTGTCATTGATATCTAATCTGATTTTTGAGTCCGTTGAAATCGTTGAATCCAGTATTTTAATGCTCAACTTATTAAGTACTTCTCGCTGAATAGCTCGCTTGAGTGGTCTCGCTCCAAATTGTGGATCATACCCAACTTCACTCAGCCAATCCAAAGCCTTGTCTGAAGCCTCTATTGTAATACCTTGAGCATCCAACATTCTCTTTAACACCTCAAACTGAACATCTACAATGCCTCTAATATCCGATCTAGATAAGGGTTTAAACATCATGATTTCATCTATTCTATTCAAAAACTCAGGTCGGATTGACTTTTTAAGCAATTCAAATACCTCTACTTTGGTTTTGGCTTCAATCTCATTAACATTCTCCTTCGTAACTTGACCAAATTTCTCTTGAATTAAGTGACTCCCAATATTACTAGTCATAATTACAATCGTATTTTTAAAATTAGCTGTACGTCCTTTATTATCTGTCAACCTTCCATCGTCCAACACCTGAAGTAAGATATTAAATACATCGGGATGTGCTTTTTCTATCTCATCTAATAGAATAACTGAGTAAGGTTTTCTTCTAACTGCCTCCGTTAACTGACCTCCTTCATCATAACCAACATATCCTGGAGGAGCTCCCACCAATCGACTTACCGTATGCTTTTCTTGATACTCACTCATATCTATACGAACAAGGGCATCCTCTTTGCTAAATAAATATTCCGCTAATGCTTTGGCAAGTTCTGTCTTCCCAACACCAGTTGTACCAAGAAATATGAAAGATCCAATTGGCTTCTTCGGATCCGACAACCCAGCTCTACTCCTTCTAATCGCATCTGATATTGCAATGATAGCATCGTCTTGACCGATTACTCGTTTGTGTAACTCTTGCTCTAAGTTCAGTAGTTTTTCTCGTTCACTCTTGAGCATGCTCTGAACAGGAATCCCCGTCCATTTACTGACTACTTCCGCTATATCTTCACTTGTTACTTCCTCTTTAACTAGGCTACTATTGGTCTGTTTTTTGATAAGTTGTCCTTTGAGATTCTCCAATTCTTCCTCTGTAGATTTTATTCGTCCATATCGGATTTCTGCCACCTTTCCAAAATCTCCAGATCGTTCTGCTTGGTCAGCTTCCAAACGTAAGGACTCAATTTCTTTTTTCTTATTCTGAATGCCGTCTACTATGGATTTTTCCTCTTGCCATTTAGCTCGTAATTGGTTTCTGTCTTCACTCAAATTGGCAATCTCTTCATTTAATTGATTCAACTTTTTTTGATCTTTTTCACGCTTAATTGCCTCACGTTCAATTTCAAGCTGCATAATTTTTCGCTCAATTTCATCTAATTCTTCAGGAACAGAGTCTATTTCTAGCCTTAGTTTTGCAGCTGATTCATCCATTAAATCAATGGCTTTATCAGGCAGAAATCGATCGGATATATATCGTTGCGACAATTCAACTGCAGAAATAACTGCCTCGTCTTTTATCCTAACTTTATGGTGAACCTCATATTTTTCCTTAATTCCTCTCAAAATAGATATAGCATCCTCAGTTGATGGTTCATCTACCAATACATTTTGAAATCGTCGTTCAAGTGCTTTATCCTTTTCAATATACTT
>JAQWZS010000074.1 GCA_029253325.1 Bacteroidia bacterium | reverse complement strand
GAGTTTATATCTTCAATGAATGTTATGGGTTTATATGCCATGAATGAGTTGCCAATAGGTGCAAGAACAACAGCTATTTACGGATTTCGGGTTGAAAAAGCAGATATGTTTTATACGGGTGAGAATACCAATAATGAAGCATATTTAAACTACAAAGTATTGGATGAAATGAATATTTTACCATCTGCTAGTTTTATTTATCGAGCAACATCGGATATCAATGTTAGGATAGCTGCATCGCAAACGATTGCTAGACCATCATTTAAAGAAAAATCGCTAGCACAGATCTACGATCCAATTTCGGGTAGAACATTTATTGGTAATTTAGATTTGGAGCAGACTGAAATAACCAATCTTGATTTACGTTTTGAGAAATTCATGAAAAGAGGAGAATTAATTTCTGTGAGTGGCTTCTATAAACATTTTAATAATCCAATTGAGATCGTTGTCTATAAACCCGAGACACCGACCAACTTTACTCCTAGAAATGCAGTGAGTGCAGATATATACGGTGCAGAGTTAGAAATCAGAAAGTCGCTTTCTTTCTTGTCTGATAAACTTTCATTATCTAGTAATTTTTCCTACATATTATCACAAGTAGAAATGACCCCTAATGAGAGAATTGGTAAGACTAATGAGTTAAGAAAAGGACAAACCTTAGATGATAAAAGAGAAATGCAAGGACAAGCTCCTTACATCATTAATTTTGGGATTAACTATGATAATCGTGAGTCTGGTTTTACTGCTAACTTATCTTATAATGTACAAGGTCCTAAACTTTCTATTGTAGGTATTGGACGTCTACCTGATGTTTATACGGAGTCTTTTCATAGTTTAAATTTCAAGTCATCCTATTCACTTGGAAAAGGAAAAAGATCACAAGTTTCCTTCTCTGTTACGAATATCTTAAATGATATTCCAGTTCAAGTATATCGGGGATTTAATACTGAGGATCAGATTTTTTCTCAACGTCAACTCCAAAGAACTTTCAAAGTTGGTTATAGTCTGAAGATTAAGTAGAAGGTAGATCGTTTACATCCTTTCCGGAACTTGAATCCCTAATAGGTTAAATCCATGTTTTATGGTTTCTCCAACCATGTTTGAAAGCGTTATTCGAAAGCTTCGTGTGTTTTGATCTTGCTCGCCAAGTATAGTTAGCTCGTGATAGAACTTATTGAATGTCTTTGCAAGTTCATACACTGCATTGGCCACTTCAGATGGATTATAATTATTAGCAGCTGATGTAATTACATTAGGGTAGTTACTAATTAATTTAATCAAATCTTTTTCTACAGGATTAAACACTTTAGGCAATTTGAAATCAACTTTTTCAGCCGCTCTAAGTAGTGATGCTATTCGTGTATATGTATATTGAATGAATGGTGCAGTGTTGCCTTGAAAATCAATAGATTCTTTAGGGTCATACATCATTCTTTTTTTTGCATCTACTTTTAACAAATAATATTTGAGTGCACCTATACCAAGAACTTCATATAGTTCAGCAAGTTCTTGTGGACTCATTCCATCGGTTTTTCCCAGTTCCTCTGTTTGCTTCTTTGCTGTTGAAACAACTTCATCCATTAATTCATCTGCATCAACTACAGTTCCTTCACGGCTTTTCATTTTTCCTTCAGGTAGGTCAACCATACCATAACTTAAGTGATAAAGTCCATCGGCATATGATTTACCTAATCTTTTGAGAATAAGTTGGAGTACTTTGAAATGGTAATCCTGCTCGTTTCCAACAACATAGACGAACTTATCCATTTCAAATTCTTGATATTTTAAGTCGGCAGTACCTATATCTTGAGTAATATAGACAGAGGTTCCGTCTGAACGTTGAACAATTTTCTCATCCAGTCCCTCAGGTGTGAGATCAATCCATATGCTCCCATCCTCCTTTTTGAAAAAGACATTTGATTTTAAGCCTTCTTTAACAATTTCTTTACCAAGCAGATAGGTGTCTGATTCATAGTATATTTTATCAAAGCTAACTCCTAGTCGATTGTAGGTACTCTCAAAACCATCATATACCCAACCATTTAATTTTTTCCATAATGAGATCACTTCCTGATCACCATTTTCCCACTTTTGGAGCATATTCCGGGTTTCCACCATGAGCGGTGATTTTTCTTTAGCATCGTCTTTATCAACTCCTTTAGAGATTAAATCTATCACTTCTTTTTGGTAATGTTGATCAAACATTACATAGTACTTTCCAATCAAATGATCTCCTTTCAGACCAGCAGATTCAGGAGTCTCACTATTTCCCCATTTTTGATACGCAACCATACTCTTGCATATATGGATGCCTCGATCATTAACCAGATTGTTTTTAACAACGTCATAGCCTACTGCATCAAAAATCTGGCAAATGGAATAACCCAATACGTTATTTCTGATATGGCCGAGATGAAGAGGTTTATTTGTATTTGGAGATGAATATTCCACAACAATCTTTTTATCCATTCCAATTTCAGGGATTTGAATGCCAAGATCAATTCGATTTTGCAAAACATTAAGCCAGTAATCATCATTGAATTCAATATTCAAAAATCCTTTAACAACATTGAAAGATTTGATTTCTTCCATTTTTTCAGAGATATAATCTCCTATTTCTTTTGCAGTATCTTCAGGTCTCTTTTTACTATATTTAAGGTAGGGAAACACAACAAACGTTAGGTCTCCATCAAATTTTGAATTGGTCTGTTCAAAACTAATATTAGAGTCACTTAAACCATAAAGTTTAGTGATTGCTTCTTGTGTTTTTTCAACTAGTGTCGTTAATATATTCATCAATTTTTAATAGGTGAATTTAGTTCTTTAGCAATTGCTTTATGGATTCTTTTTTCTAGAAATTTTGGAAAAAATTTATTAACCCAATAGATGATTCTACCTTGTTTATTAGTGAGCATAAAGTCTTTACGATCTCTTATAGCTTGCAGTATATCCAAGGCAACGTCTGAAGCATTATCCATCTCAGATTCATTACCTGGACTATCTTTTTGCTTAGATCCGTCAGAAGTCAGGGCATTATGGCGTATTTCACTAGCTGTAAATCCGGGACAAGCTATGAGTGTATGTAACCCTCTGTTCATATATTCCATTCTAATACTTTCAAAAAGCCCATTAATTGCAAATTTTGAAGATGCATAACCTGTCCTTCCAGGTAGACCTTTGAAACCAGTGACAGATGATATGGCTACTAAACTTCCTTTACTTTCTAAAAGTACTGATATGGCAGCCTTTGAACAATATACAGTGCCCCAAAAGTTCACTTTCATTACTTCTTCTAGCACATCTGTTTCTACTTCCTCAAAAGGTGCTCGCATAGATATACCTGCATTATTAATAAGTACATCAATGCTACCAAGTTTTTCTTTGGCTATTTGAATTAAATTTTCGCATTCCTGTTGGTCGGTTACATCAGTTTGAACACAAAATATGTCTGACGATTGTGATGATATTGTAGATTCTAATTCTTTAAGCTTTTCTATTCGTCTTGCAGCTAGTACTAGATTGGCTCCACATTTGGATGCTTCGATGGATAATGCTTTGCCGATGCCAGATGAAGCTCCAGTGATTACGATATTTTTACCTTTTAGCGAATCCATTTAGAATTATTTTTTCCACTTCACACTGCATCCGACAGCAGGTATTTCTGCATAATCAGGCTCCATACCATCTAGTGTATATTCGATAGCATCTTCTAAGAAAACTCGTGTAACCATGCTTTCATTTTCCCAATTATCATCAATGGCCCCCTTGTAAACTAATTTTCGCTTACTGTTATACACAAAAACTTCTGGTGTTCTTGTTGCCTTTAAATTTTTAGTAACTTTTTGAGTTTCGTCATGAAGATATGGAAAGGGAAGTTTTAGTTGCTTGTGAAGGTCTTTCATTGCATTAAATGAATCCGCAGGATATGTCTCTGCATCATTTGCATTAATTGCTAAAATTCCTAGATTGTCTTCTTCGAATTTATTATAAAGTTTGATTAGCCTACTCCAATATGCTCGAGCATATGGACAGTGATTACAGGTCACAATAATTACTAAAGCTGTCCTATCAGCAAATGTAAAGTTGTTATAGGTTCTGTTGTTGGTGCCTTTAAGGCTAAATTTAAAGAGATTTGATCCTATTTCCATGATGGCAAATTTAATGGAATAG
>JAQWZS010000070.1 GCA_029253325.1 Bacteroidia bacterium | reverse complement strand
ATGTCAATCGAAGGGTGTAAAAAAAGAGATCGTTTTGTAATGGAGTTTTGTAAAAAAAATAGTTTGCCATTGCAGATAAGTATGGGAGGGGGTTACTCGGTCTATTTAAAAGAAATTATTGATGCTCATTCGAATACATTTGAACTGGCACAGGAAATTTTTTTTAATTAAATGGTGGTTGCCGGGACCAATTTTTGCCCTGTAACTATCTGTAAATAAATTACTTGAGTATGTTTCAGAAATCAAGTGAAACAATTTTCTTCTAAAATTTAGGACTCGAACGCAGGTCCAAACAAGTTGTCCACAGGTGGAATATCATGATTAATATTTGTAAAGTTATGAGCAAATTATAATTTATTGTCCCATTCTTCATCCTTTCTCTTTCAGACTCAATTATAAAGTCAACTGTTATCTCGGTCACCAACAAATTTGATATGTACTTTCTAATACATTCAATGTATTTTTCAAAGTTGCAGCACAATTTCTTCTTTTAGTGAACTGACTTTTAAATTTTAATAAATTTAGAGAGTGAAATATTTCTTGATGAATTACCAATGTTTATAATGTTTTCAATTCTTTGATTTATTCATTTAACATGTTTCTACTAATACTTATTTCTTTGATGTAAGTATTATTACTCGGGCCTCCTCCACCTTTTACAAAAATAAAATGGATTTTATCTTCAAGAACAAATGGTCTGCAAAACCCATAACCCATTGCATCTTCTTCATAGAAATTTATTCCCAGCTCTTTTGGCTCAAAACTACCATTACCATTATTAAACCAAATCAATTTATCTATATTGATAGTACCATGTCCACCATTATTTTGAACATCAGTAAATACATCTGATTCGCCTGTGTAAAAACTATGATAATTGAATAGTAAATCTAAATCACCATCATAATCTATATCCTCTAATAAAAATCCTGAAGTTTGAATCCTACCAGTTAGGTTTATGTTATTGTCAAATTCGAATTCACCACTGCCGACACCTTTCCATATCTCTAATGCATTACCATCTGATTTTTCTAAAAAGAAAATAATATCATTTATGCCATCATTATTTATATCTTTAATTTTCATTTCAGGACATCCCCAATCATTATTTGAAAACCCGTTTATTGGTCCAGGATTGTAAATAATTTCATAATTATTTGTGGCAGAGTTTAATTCATATGCTGCAACACTAAAGTTTGTCACCCCATTTTGATCATAACCTGCGTACCTCGCAACTAAAATCTCGTTTTCTCCATCATTATCAAAATCTCCAATCTCTGCAGTTCCTGCTTGTAACACACCTGTGCTTGGTTCATTGAAGTTGGTTATTCTATTAAAATCATTTCCATCATTTAACCAAGCACTATAATCGTAATCATAATTTTCTAATTCAACATCCCATGAAGCTGCGGCCAAGTCATTCAATCCATCGCCATCAATATCCCCAATACTCAAAGAATGGTACTTAGCTTTGTCATCTGTAATCTTACTAAAAGCGACAACTCCTTCAGAAATTATGGCCTTCCAAACATAGTTTCCCGGCCAAGGCTCATCAGAAAGTTCTTGGCCAAAATCTGAAATGATTAAATCATTTTCTGAATTAAGAATTCTAATAGACCTTGGAACTCCCGATCCAATGTCATGACTGCCCACAAATTCCCAATTCGTTGTACTAAGCTTTTTTCTAAAATGTGTATAAGGAACATTTGGATAACGAAACATGAGTGTTCCACCAACAAGTAAATGTTGATACTCACCCTTTATAATGGATATAGTACCATTTATTGCTCCATTTAAACCTGTCACTTTGTCCTCGACAGATAAATTCCCCAAAGAAAAATCAAGTTCTGTAGTATTCGATGTGAAAAGCTGATTAGATTTTTCAAGAACAAAATTTGCAATTAAATCAATATCAGAGTTGATCAAAATAACTCGTGGGTTATCAGTATTATCGTCAGACCACTTTTTAAATTCGAAACCTGTATTAGCTGTTGCACTAATTGTTAGAGTAGTTCCCTTTTCATACTCGCCTCCAATTTTACTTACGGTTCCACCCTCACCTGCAGTAACAGAAACTGTATATTTAATGGTTTCAGTGGGTGTAACTTCAGAATCCTCCTTAGAGCAAGAAAAGAATATTAAAAGTAAAAAAGGAGTCAATCGATTCATTAGTGCTGTATTTAAACAAATATAATAAAGATTGGGTGGGAACATTTTTGCTGATGGTCCGAAAATTTCGATTTTGTGAGTTGCAACCACATTTTGACTCCAGAGATTATTCTAAAATAAGTAACTTAAAACTCATTAAGTTCAAACGCCATTGCTTAGTTCACTATTAAAGATTGAGTAAACTATTTTTTTCTTAAATGTCGGGACCAATTTATAACTTGTAACTAACTGTAAATAAATTACTTAACTGAAATTTAGGATCCAAGTGAAACATTTTTCCCCTTAAATTTAGGACTCGAACTCGGGTCTAAACAAGTTGTCCACAGGGTGTAATTTTTTTCTTATATTTACACTAATAAACTAAAAAATATAATCATGAAACAAAAAATTATTAATCTTTTTAATTCATTGGAAGAAAAGTACTTTTTCCCAATGGGACGTAGAACATGGCAAGGCCTATCCTTTTTAGGACTCGCAGCAATAATCGTCGGTTTATTATATTTCTTTTTAAATGCTACACCTACTTTTAGAGATGACATTGAAGTAGAAAAAGAAGAAGTCATCGAAGATCAGGCAATTGAAGAGGAGTATGTAGAAGAAATTTCATCAAACTGTGATAGAGAAGACTACGAGGAGGAGCTCAATAAACTAAAATTAATTTTATCAAATTGTGAATTTAATGACTTGGGAGATTCCATTGAGAGAACTAAATTTAAGCCTTTTGAATTACCAGGTATAGATGAAGATTCAGGAGATAATGGTGTTGAAGTAGCTGTTGAAGAAACTTATTTCAGTCAAAGTGAGTTTGATTCAATTAAAACACTATATAGTTCGAAAGATCTATACAGAAATTATTGGGGTGGTATAAACGAGAAGGTATCATATAAAGAGTTCCGACCTAATATGAAAGCTATACCAAATCAATTAAATAATTTGTATGATCAAAAGGGTATTGATTCAGCTGAATTTTGTAAAAAAATTAGCATAGTTAAAGCTGTAAATTCTTACGTGAAACAATTTGATTTTAATTATTTCAACCAGTACAAAATTTATCGTGAGTGCTACCAAGGTTTTTTATACTATGACTTTAGCAATAAATCGATTACTTGGGCTAAAGCTGTAATGCCAATTGTTGTTGTTGATTTTGATGGAATTATAGCAGTCAATGAGCAACATAGACAATTTAAAAGAATTCATAATATGGCTATTAAAAACTATATATCTGAAGACGTAGTTGAACTAGCAGAGAGTACTATAGAAGAACACCAAGAATTGGAAGAACCCGAATCAGATCTTAACTATAGAGATTATTTGTCAGTTATTAGTACAATTGATTCATATTCATCAAGTATGGGTGATGATATCGAGTCAGCTGTAGATGATTTCAACGATGATATAGACTACTTTGATCAAAATAATTTTCTAAGATCATTAGACAGATATTTAGAATTATATCTTCAGAGAGTGTCAGATGCAGAAAGAGATAAAATTGCTAGAAGTGCTGAAAAAGCTGAAAAAAGAGTATTTTCAAGTATGCTAATGGCAGCAGGCTTTGCACTTATTTTACTTATTGGTATAATCTTACTTTTATTTTCTATACAGAATATTTTAAAGAAGAACATTGATAAATAGAAAAGAATCTTGAAATAATCTAAAATGTAAATAGCTGATTTCGAACGAATTAGAAAATATTCGAAAATAAATGGTGGAGATGCCGGGAGTCGAACCCGGGTCCGAATTGGAATAGAGTTGCGTTTTCTACACGTTTATTGCTGCTTGGTTTTCGAGATTAATCAGGCGTAGCAAAAACCCAATTAATCCTTATCCTACACGATAAATTTTAGCTTGGTAGAAATGGGCTAAAATTACCTCAGTTTGTCGACTGCTTGAACTCCCTCGCAACCGAGACCAAACTCGGGCAAGCAGATGGCATTTGCTTAACCTCTTAGGTTAGGCAGCCATAGCGAAGTTATAATCGCCTGTTATAGTTTGAAAGTCGAGATTTAAGAGCCGCACTTTCAACGCTCTACGTGCTTACACATCTATTGGCCAACCCGTCAAAAGCCAGAACACCCCCATATGGTTTGCTTGCTTGAGGAATTGAAACTCAGTCAAAGAACAGCCTACAAAGGTACGACCTAGAACCCCTTTTTTAATCATCTTTTTGTAGAATCCTCCATTAGTATATCAATCGAAACCGCTAAATAGCTAACTTTGTAAAGCACAGAGACACGTTGTTTTCTGAAATTTAAACCCCTGACTAGAGCCATGAAAATAGGATTATTACGAGAATGGAAAAAACCCGCCGACAAACGAGTAGCACTTACTCCTGACCAATGTGTTCAGTTTTTGAATAAGTTTCCAGAAGTTGATCTAGTTGTTGAAGAATCACTTGATCGTACTTTCCCAGATAAGGCCTATACAAAACTTGAAATAGCTGTGGCAAAAGACATATCCGATTGTGATGTTTTGTTTGGGATTAAAGAGGTACCTATCGAAAAATTGATTCCCAATAAGACCTATTGTTTCTTTTCACACACCATTAAACAGCAGGCCTACAATCGTGACTTATTACAAGCTATTCTCGAAAAAAATATCACACTTATTGATTATGAGACACTTACCTGGTCTGAAGGAGGACGAATTCTTGGGTTTGGGAAATGGGCAGGTATAGCAGGTGCATACAATGCTTTTTTGACTTGGGGCAAAAAAACCAATCAGTTTTCTCTGCCTCCAGCATACGAAACAGATGATTATGAAGAATCCATACGCTTGTTGAGTGAACTAAATCTTCATAAAACACGAATTGTCTTTACTGGAAATGGTCGAGTAGCAGCTGGGATAAGAGAAGTCCTAGAGCAAATGAAATTGAAAGAATGTTCGCCTCAAGAATTTGTTTCGCAACCTCCCAGAAGTGCCCATTTTACACAACTCACCAGTTGGGATTTATACCACCGAAAGGATGGAGGCCCTTGGGATATACAGCATTTTTATGAGAACCACGAGGACTATTGTTGCGAGTTTGATAATTTTCTTTCTCATGCAGACATCCTCATCAATGGCATGTATTGGGAAGATTCCATGCCACCACTATTTAACGTTCAAGATACTAAGCAGTCCAATTTTGCAATAAAAGTGATTGCAGACATTACTTGTGATGTAGAGGGAAGTGTGCCCATTACCATGGAAGCAACAAATATTTATAATCCAACATTTGGGTGGAGCAAGTCCGAACAAAAACAGGTAGCACCATTTGGAGAGGACACCATCGATATTATGGCGGTAACTAATCTACCTACTGAACTACCCAAGAATGCTAGTGAAGAATTTGGAACTCTTTTATTGAAATATGTTTTACCATTAGTTGTAAATGGTGATAAAAGTTCGATTTTAAAAAGAGCGACGATTACCTCAGGAGGTGCTTTAACCAAGAATTATCAGTATCTCACGGATTTTGTAAATGGATAACATCAATTCATTATTCATCGTTTAAGATAAAATGACTTCAGAGTTACTTTAACATATATGTACTTACATTTAATTCGCATCACTTATTTATGAGAATAACTAATATTAGATTTTATTCATTTCTCCTTTTAAATGTCATTTCATTTCTTTCATTTTCTCAAACTAAACATACGCTTTCGGGATATGTAAAAGAGCAAGGAAGTAAGGAGTTATTGATCGGGGTGACCATTTATTCCTCGGATAAATCAGCTGGAACTGTTTCTAACGATTTCGGATATTATGCAATGGAGCTAACGGAAGGAAAGCATACCATAATCTATAATTTTGTTGGTTACAAAGCCATTGAGAAAGAAGTTACAATTTCAAAAGATTTGGTTCTTACTGTTGAATTACCGTCAATGGAATCAGCTTTGTCAGAGGTCGTCGTTAATGCATCTAAAACCCAAAAGAAAGTGAGCGAGGAAGTTCGCATGAGTTCTATCGAAGTACCTATCAAAACGATTAAAGATATTCCGGCTTTATTTGGTGAAAAGGATGTTTTAAAGGTATTGCAATTGATGCCAGGTGTGCAAAGTGGTTCAGAAGGGCAAAGTGGGTTGTATGTCCGCGGAGGTGGACCTGACCAGAATTTAATCATCTTGGATGGTGCTACGGTGTATAATGCCCAGCATTTGTTTGGATTTTTCTCCTTGTTTAATGGGGATGCGTTGAGAAGTGTTGAGTTGATTAAAGGAGGTTTCCCAGCTAGATATGGAGGGAGACTATCTTCGGTAATTGACATGAATATGAAGGATGGCTCCAAAGAAAAAATCACGGGCGAGTTGGGTGTTGGTGTGATTTCTTCAAAAGGATTGATAGAGGGTCCATTCGCCAAAGGAAAAGGATCTTTTATTGTTTCGGGTAGACGAACTTATATCGACATATTGGCTCAACCCATCATTTTGGCAGCAAATAGTGGTAACCCAGCAGGATATTTCTTTTATGATTTGAATGCAAAAGCAAACTACGAAATTGATGATAAGAATCGCGTTTACCTCAGCGGCTATTTTGGTCGAGATAAGTTTTATTTTAATTACTCTGAGCCGTTTGATTCTTACAAGGCAAAATTCAGATTTGGGTGGGGCAATGCCACAGGTACTGCCCGATGGAACCACATATTTAATCCTAAACTTTTTTCAAACACGGCCTTAATCTATAGCTTTTATGAATTAGCGATTTCAGAAAAAGATGAGCAACTAAATCAGCCCTTATTTGAATTGAACTATGGCTCAGGTATTAATGATTATAGCATCAAGCAGGATTTTGATTGGTATGCTAATAATAACCATAAGGTAAAATTTGGTCTAGTAGCGACTAACCATAGATTCACACCAGATGCTTTGGTGATTAGAGATAATTTTGATGGTTCGCTCATTGATCGTAAAACAGAATATAAATCGTTGGAAACAGGTCTATACATTGAGGATGAATGGAAGATTTCTAAGCGACTAAAATCGTTGCACGGCATAAGACTGAGCACGTTTTCTTCTGAAGGGACTACCTATATTAAACCAGAGCCTCGAATAGGATTGGCTTATGCACTTAGAAAAGATTTGTCGATGAAAGCTTCCTATGCTTCCATGAATCAGTACATTCATTTGTTGAGCAATAGTGGAGTAGGTTTACCCACCGATTTATGGGTTCCAGCAACCGAGCAGGTAAAACCTCAGTCTTCTAGACAGGTAGCTTTAGGCTTTGCTAAAGATTTTGAGAAACAAAAATTTTCGCTAACGCTTGAAGGGTACTATAAAGAAATGGACAATATCATTGCTTACAAAGAAGGTGCCTCTTTTTTAGCGATAGAGCAAGATATTGATGATGGCTCTATCCAATCGATTTCATGGGAAGAAAATATTACAAGTGGGAGTGGAACCAGCTATGGTGGCGAGCTTTTATTGCAAAAAAAACAAGGCCGTTTGAATGGTTGGATTGGTTACACATTATCGTGGACGAAGCAACAATTCCCGGAGTTGAATGGCGGCAAAGAGTTTTTTGCTCGGTATGATAGGAGGCATGATATTTCAGTTGTATTGGTATATGAGATAAAGGATAATATTACTTTATCAGGCACATGGGTTTATGGTACAGGCAATGCAATTACCTTGCCTGTTAGTAGTTATAGACTGGAAGATATTACAGTAAATTCCAGTATTAATCGTTGGTTTGATTACACCAACCTTGGTACAGAATATACCGAACGAAATGGGTTTAGAATGGAAGCCTATCATCGAGCAGATATTGGGTTACAAATTTCTAAACCTCGAAAGCATGGCATAAGAACATGGGAGTTTAGTGCTTACAATATGTACAATAGGCGAAATCCATTCTTTTATTATATTGGAAATGAGCAATTATTTGATGATACAAGTCGACAAGTACTAAAAAAGATAAGCATCTTCCCAATATTGCCCTCCGTAAGTTGGAACTATAAATTTAATTAAACGTATGAAACAAATAGCATTAATAATATCGTTCATTTCCATTTTTGGATGCCAATCTATTGTTGAGAATGTACCATTGCCGGAGACAGAAGTAAAGGCTGTTGCGTTTGGATATTTCGATAATCTGAACTTGACTAATAAACAGAACATCTCCTTGACAAAAAGTAAACCCGTGTTCTATACAGCGAATAGTCAGAGTTCAGATTATGAGCCAATTCAAGATGCCCAAATTACCATAACAGGCAATGGAGATAACTACGAGTTTTATTACGAACCAGGAGATGAGGAATACGAGCCAAGCCAAGTGGTCAACCTTCAATCAGGATCAGAGTATACATTAACAGTAAACAGCCCAGAGTTTGGGGTGCTAAAAAGTACACAAACCATGCCTCAGCCGTTAGGGGCCTATACGATTCGAATAGACTCAACTGAAAGAGAATATGACACGGATTACCGTGTATCCATTGAGTTGGATAATCCACTCAATCAGTATTATCGTATTGAAGTATTTGGTCAAAATTTGTCAATGGTTGAAGCTGAAGGCATCTATGTAGATCGAGAGTATTTTAAACTTACAGGTTCTGAAAAACAATTGAGTACCTCGTTTACAGAATATAATAAATCATTTGGGGGTGATAAAAGGTATATCTATTTAGTAATCAGTTCAATCACAGAGGATTATTACAATTATGGAAGACTCTTAAAGGATTATAATCCGCAAAATCCTTTTGGAGAGCCTACCTTATTGCCTTCTAATTTTGAGGGTGGTCTGGGGATATTTGCTTTAAGTTCTGGAGTGGTTATCCAAATTAGGTAACCAATGAATTTTTAATAATTGAGGTAAAAAATGATCGTCCGTCTGTGTTGCGGAGCACTTCACTAGCAGCACGTTCTGGGTGGGGCATCATTCCAAATACATTAAACCCTTCGTTGGATATTCCTGCTATATTCTGAACTGAACCATTCGGGTTTACTTCGGAGCTTATATGTCCTTCTTCGTCAGCATATCTAAAGATAATTTGGTTGTTTTGCTGAAGTTTACTAATTGTTTTTTCGTCAGCATAATATCGTCCTTCAGCATGTGCAATGGGTATTTTATATGCAGGTTTGTCGGTCAATTCATGAGTTATTATAGTGTTTGTATTTTCACATTTCAGAAACACATTCTTACAAATGAAGGTCTGATTCTCGTTTCGGAGAAGAGCTCCTGGCAATAGACCACTTTCACATAGAATTTGAAAGCCATTGCATATGCCCATAACAAATCCACCAGCATTTGCATGAGCGATTACACTCTCCATTACAGGGGATAATTTAGCAATTGCACCGCTTCTAAGGTAATCACCGTAAGAAAATCCACCAGGAACAAAAATATGACTACAGCCATGCAAGTCAGTGTCTTTATGCCATAGCTTTATTACTTCTTGACCACTTACTTTGTTAAGCACATGGATGAGATCTTGATCACAATTACTGCCTGGGAAAATGATTACACCAAATTTCATGAAACAAAATTAATTGAAAACATAATTTTATGCAGTAAAGAGTTGGGTTTGATAATACTCAAGAAACTAACAAGTGTCTAATATTTTCGTGCAACCATGATTCCATCTCGAACAGGGATTAATATATTTTCTACACGCGGGTCACTTTGAACTTTTGCATTAAAGTGGTCTAATTCACGGGTGTCATTGTCTGTGTCGATGGCCTCTTGGTCAATGACTTTCCCGCTCCAAAGTACATTATCTGCCATGATGATGCCACCAGAGGGCATTTGATCGATTAGTAAATCATAGTACTTAGAATAATTTTCTTTGTCTGCATCAATGAATACTAAATCAAATTTATGGTTGATGGTAGGAATGATTTCCAGTGCATTACCTATATGTAGTTTGATTTGATTTTTATATTTAGATTGATTGAAATACTTCTGAATACGAGTTTCTAACTCTTCGTTGATATCAATGGTGTGTAATATTCCATCTTTGGTTAAGCCTTCTGCCAAACACAAAGCAGCATACCCTGTGTAGGTGCCAATTTCCAGTATGGCTTTGGGTTGAATCATTTTGGAGAATAGACTTAATAATCGACCTTGTAGGTGTCCACTCAACATTCTTGGAGCCAATACATTCGCATGGGTGTCCCTGTTCAATGATTTGATTAGTTCATTTTCAGGGGTGGTATGTTTTTCAGCATACTTACTTAATTTTTCATCAATGAATTCCATGGGATACTATTTTGAGATGTTAAAACTTGCTTCGACCAAACTATGATCACTTTTGATAGACGAAGATGATTGGTAATGGGTACAGATTAGCTCTTCGTCATGGATAATATAGTCTATTCTGAGAAATGGAAGTGGTTTTAGATAGGTGGCTCCCCAGCCTGAACCTTGTTCAATAAAGGCGTCTCTTCTTCCTTTTAGTAGTTGTTGGTAGGTGTAGCTTTGCGGTGTATCATTGAAATCTCCTAATATAATTACAGGATAAGGGCTATCGTCAATGGTCTCCAGAATAGTCTGAGTTTGGACGGTACGGAGTTGCGATTGTTTTTTTAGTCGATGAATAAAGGCTAGGGCATACGTTTTGTACTCTTCATTTAAATCACTATGGATCAAGGTTTGGTAGTCTTTTGGAGATACACTATTGGATTGAAGATGCACTCCCACAAATCGAATGATTTGACCTTCAATATCAACATCAAATATCACAGCAAGGTTGTTTGTACTATGATCATATTCTATTCGTTTATAATTTAAAATAGGGTATTTAGAAACCAATTTTATACCATAGTCGCTCTTTGGATTATCTTCTTGAGTATTGATAAATTGCTGGTGTGGGAATACTATTTTATTGATGTTTCCTTTATTATTAAGCCATTCAACAAGAAGTGCAATGTCATATTTTTGATTAGTTAAATATTGATCAATTGCTTCGGATGTATTGTCACCATTGTATGTTTGTTGTACATGGGTATTGAAGCTACATACTCTGATATCTGAGACTGTTTTTTCATTGGTGTTGAATTGAATATTTCGAGCAATGAATTGAAATCCAAAAATAAGAATCAAAGCATTGTATATACCTCTTTTTTTCAGAGAAAAAATCCATAATAGCAATAGGAAAATATTAACAGAAAGCCAAAAGGTATAGGTTAGTCCAAAGAAAGAAATGATCCAAAAATCTTGCGGATTGACATAAGGGGATAAATAAGAGATGCCAAGGCCAACTATAGCCAATGTATT
>JAQWZS010000125.1 GCA_029253325.1 Bacteroidia bacterium | reverse complement strand
ATTTTTGAAATACTAGTATCCTCATTAAGCAAAACAGGTTCAAGACGAATATCCTCACCAATGAATCCACCAAATTCATCTGGTGAAATTTCTCCTAGCCCCTTAAATCGAGTAATTTCGGGGTTTTTTCCTAATTTTTTGATAGCATTTTGTCTTTCAGAGTCATTATAGCAATATATAGTCTCCTTTTTGTTTCTTACTCTGAAAAGTGGAGTTTCAAGAATATATACATGACCTTTTCTTACTAAATCTGGGAAAAACTGGAGAAAAAATGTAAGGATTAGTAGGCGAATATGCATTCCGTCTACATCTGCATCTGTTGCAATGATAATTTTGTTATAACGAAGGTCGTCGATACTCTCTTCTATATTTAAAGCATGTTGTAACAGATTAAATTCTTCATTTTCATATACAATTTTCTTTTTAAGACCGAAAGAGTTCAAAGGCTTACCTCGAAGGCTGAAAACTGCTTGAGTTTGAACATCTCTAGCTTTTGTGATACTTCCAGATGCAGAATCGCCCTCAGTAATAAATAATGATGTATCTAGTCGATTGTCTTTCTTTTCATCAGTAAAGTGCACCCGGCAATCTCTTAGCTTCTTATTGTGAACGCTTGCCTTTTTTGCTCTTTCTCGAGCAATTTTGCGTACACCAGCCATGTCCTTTCGTTCACGTTCACTGAGTTGTATTTTTTTGAGAAGAGCGTCTGCAGTAG
Source organism: Bacteroidia bacterium (assembly GCA_029253325.1). Classification (GTDB taxonomy): domain Bacteria; phylum Bacteroidota; class Bacteroidia; order NS11-12g; family UBA9320; genus UBA9320. Next base: position 2,285 of record JAQWZS010000125.1, on the reverse strand, counting down.
CAGGGTTTTTGTGTAAGAAGTTATCTAATTTAGATTTTACAAATTGGTTGATTTCTGCTTTAAGGGAAGGGCCATCTGGGGAGATTTCAGTACTTCCTAATTTAGTTTTGGTTTGAGATTCAAATACGGGTTCTTGAATTCGAACTGAAATAGCAGAAACAAGCGATGCTCTGACATCAGTACTATCAAAACTTTTGCCATAAAAATCCCGAATAGTTTTGACTAATGCCTCTTTAAATGCAGCAACATGTGTTCCTCCTTGTGTTGTGTTCTGGCCATTCACAAACGAATAATAATCTTCACCGTAATGATTATCGTGAGTAATAGCCATTTCTATGTCACCTTCTTTGAGATGAATAATGGGATATTTTATTTCTTCTAGATTAGTCTTTCTCTCTAAAAGATCGAGTAAACCATTTTTTGAAAAGTATTTGTTGCCATTAAAGTTTACGGTAAGACCTGCATTAAGGTATACATAATTCCACATTTGATTATCTATATAATCAGTTATGTATTTATGTTTTTTAAATATTTCTGTATCGGCAATATATTCTACATAAGTGCCGTTTTTTTCGTCTGCTTTGCCTTCTGTTTCTTTCAGTAGGATGCCACGTTCAAATATGGCTTCTTTGCTTTTACCATCTCGAAAACTTTTGACCATGAAATAGGAGGAAAGTGCATTTACAGCTTTTGTACCTACACCATTCAGACCTACAGATTTTTGAAAAACCTTACTGTCATATTTCGCACCCGTATTAATTTTACTTACTACATCAACTACTTTTCCGAGTGGGATGCCTCGACCATAATCTCTTACAGAAACTTTGTTTTCATTTAGTTTAATTTCTATTCGTTTACCATTTCCCATCATGAATTCGTCAATTGAGTTATCGATGACTTCCTTCATGAGAATGTATATGCCGTCTTCAGCAGAAGAACCATTCCCAAGCTTTCCGATGTACATACCTGGCCTTAGACGGATATGTTCTTTCCAATCTAAGGACCGAATACTATCTTCATTATATTGATTTTCAGGCATTTATGGTTAATGATAAAACTATTATCGTGGCTAAACGTCCAAATTTAGCACGGATAGACTTTTAACCATGTCTGAGGTAAGAGTTTTTATAAACAGTTTAGTGGAAAACTAATTCGTAGTAACCAATAAAATAAACGTTAGAGATATAAGGACTGTTGACTTTGAAAAAAATTATGCATCAAAGGGTTGAAAAGAAGTATTGGCCATTGCCTTTCTCATATTTGTGATAGCATATCTCATTCTTCCAAGTGCAGTATTGATACTAACATTGGTCATCTTTGCTATTTCCTTGAAGCTCAAATCACCATAATGTCTTAAAATAAGTACTTGACGTTGCTCTGGTGGGAGCTTATCTATAGCAGCTCGAACTAAATCTTCTTTTTCAGATCTGATAATCTGTTCTTCACGATTTTCTGTTTTTATTCGAATCGTTCTGAAGACATCATGACCACTTGAATCAGTAATTGTAGGCATGCGTTTTGTTTTTCTAAAGTAATCTATAGCCATATTTCTTGCTATTCTCGCTGCCCATGGCAAGAATTTACCTTCTTCATTGTATTTCCCAGCTTTGAGATTTTTAATGATTTTTATAAATGTTTCTTGAAATATATCTTCTGCGATATATGAGTCTTTAACAATGAGAATTATTGTAGTGAATAGTCGGTCTTTGTGACGTTGAATAAGCATTTCCAAACAAGATTCATTGCCTTGAATGTACTGTTTTACCAACGATTGATCAGAAATTTTTGAATTATGCATAATACCTATGGTTAATTAGTTGATTAATAAAATGGTTAACTAGTATAGGTATTACTTATAGGCGATCTAAATTTTTAAGTTGACTACTAAAATATCATTCAATATTTAAACTTACAAGCGTTTGTAATGTTTTATCTCTGAATAAGGCGAAATTTGTACTTTATTCATGGAATATGATTTTAAAATGACAAATCAGAAATACATTGATATCCAAAATGCTCATTTGCACAACTTAAAAAATGTAAACGTTAGCATACCTCGTAATCAACTAACTGTTGTGACAGGTTTGTCTGGATCAGGTAAATCCTCCTTGATATTTAATACCCTATATGCAGAAGGGCAAAGAAGATATGTTGAGAGTTTAAGTAGCTATGCTAGGCAGTTTTTGGGAAGACTCGAAAAGCCAATGGTTGATAATATCCAAGGGTTAACTCCATGTATAGCCATTGAGCAGAAAGTAAATACTCGAAATCCACGTAGTACAGTT
>JAQWZS010000060.1 GCA_029253325.1 Bacteroidia bacterium | reverse complement strand
AAATCAAATTCATCATAAATTAGGTTGTCTGCTAAATCATCAAAGTAGCTACCAGAACCATATTTTATGTCAAAGTCAGTTCTATCAACTTTGATACTTGCGTTGGCTTTTTTGCCATATACAGATACTTTAAACTTGATAGGTTTTGTGATTTGTTTGATGGTTAGTTCGCCTTTGACGTCGTACACATTCTTACCTACGCTTTTTACGCTAACTAACTTTAATGTAGATGTTGCATGCTTGTTTACTCCAAAGAAATCATCTGACTTTAAGTGCCCCTCTAATTTGTTTTTATATTCTCCATCAAGATCGGTACATGTGATTGATGTCATATCCATGGTGAATGATCCACCGACTAGCTTTTCGTTTTCAAAATTCAGAGACCCTGATTTTAATTCTATATTTCCTTTGTGAGAACCTGTTACTTTATAGGCTTTCCATTCAATAGTGCTTTGTTTCACCTCATGATTATTTAAATTGTTTTTTTCTGATCGAAAACTTTGTAGAGATAAAATACCGATGATACTTAAACTTAATAATACTGTGTTTTTGACTTTTTTCATGATTTTTCTTGTTGATTTTTTTGTGTGTGATCCGTCACAATAACCTTGAGGATCTGCTGTTTGCCCGCAGGCACATTTTGGTCTATTTTTCATTTTTATTTATTTTAGTTACGCAAAGAAACTATCATTAGTATATATTTGTAATAAGTTACTATTTAGTAACTATAAAAAACTAGTAACCTACACGTAACGATTAATTATGTCAGAAACCAAATTATGTCCGGTGACAAAATTTACTCAAATAATGGGGGGTAAGTGGAAATTAAGAATTATCAATGCGATTCGAAAACATGAAAAATTACGATTTGGAAAACTGCATGCCCTAGTTTCACCTATTTCTAGAAAGGTCCTCACCGACCAGCTGAAAGAATTAGAGAGAGATCAGTTAATTATAAGGGAACAATTTGCAGAAATACCACCGCGAGTCGAATACTCTCTTACAGCGGCTGCCAGTCAATTATGTTCAGTATTTAGTGAGATTGAATCGTGGTCTGATCAGCATTATAAATAGTTTGTAAATGAAAAACGGGATGGTGAGTTTAATTTAAGCTATCCCGTTTTTTTTGGAAATCGATCTATTAGAATCTAATCCTTAAAAGATTTAAGTATATTATTGTTTTATGAATATTTGACGTCTTGTCGATTTAAAATCATTGACAGTTAAAACATATTTTCCTGGTGTATTATTTTTAATATTTAATGTTTGATTACCTGCCGATAAAACTTCTTGATAAACAACTTTACCTTGTAAGTCGTAAATAGACACTTCACTTTTAGATTGAAGGTTTATGCTAAATTGGTCATTTGCTGGATTAGGATAAAAATCAATAGTTTTTTGACTTAATAGATTAACAGATAAAAGTTTTTCTGCTTTCAGGAAACTAGAACGTTCATATTGAATGTCATCATTTAGATAAAATTTTTCGAACGCAACTATTGGCAAAGCAATTCCGGGTACCCACCAATATTTTCCTTCTTCTTTTATGGTTGCAGTTAATGGACCTACCTCACCGTCTAATGTCTTAATAGTTCTGACTAGTATAGCATTATTATATTTTGTACCATCGGGTAACACCAAAGTTGATGCACCTAAAACCTGACTTACAGATTTATCTTTAACGTCTCCTGGAAACCCATTAAACTTAAAATCAGATTCTATTTCATCTGTAAATTGAGAGGTACTTGTTAATGGAAATCTCATCCATAATACTGCATCTGAATAACTTGCATCTGTATTGTCAGTTTTTCGACCATGATTGAGCACCTCATTGCCTTCGTATGAATAAAAGAACTCGCCATTTTGTGAGTTAATAAAGTGAGTTGCTTTTGGGTAGTCTGCTTGTGAAGAAGAATGACTGATGGGCAAAAGCTTCATTTCGTAGGTCGTAGATGGTTTGACAGATGAAAAATCCCAAGGACCTTCGTTGTTAAAATCTATAGGTTCAGAGTTGTCTTCAATTTGATCAAATGTGTAGCTAACTCCATTTTCTGGTACGGAGGGCATTGTTATTGTTTGACCAATAAGTGTGAGACTAATAATTTGAATAATAGTAAAGATTGTATAACGCATAACGCGAAAATACAAAACCAATTTTATTTGTTAGGAATTTTAATAGCCGTGTGAATTAACGATACTTTTTTATAATTGGTTTCTTTAATTTCAAAGTACTCGTACATTCTTTTTCGTCAGTGCAAATTGCAATCAGAACTTAATCTTCAAAGGTGGTTGAATGCATTGTCCATTATGAGTATACTACCATACAAAATTAACTGCATTGTTGTGATAAGATTTTTAGTCTTACCATCTACTCGATAACACTCAAAGACCCACTAAATGTATTTTCTTTCGTTTGCCCCTGTTCTATGTTACTCCAAGCTGCTACCCAAAAATAAACTCCAGGCACCACATTATTTTGAGCATTTAATCCATCCCATAAATCATTGACATCGTCTGTTTGAAAAACCTGCTCACCCCATCTATTGAAAATGGTAAGATCATAAGAGGTTAATTCATTACAAATATCAATAGGTCCAAAGGCATCGTTTAGACCATCCTGATTAGGTGTTATAACATTTGGAAACCACATTTCACAAATACAATCAACGATAGCTATGTTTACTTCCACACTATCACTTCCACACAAATTAGAAGATTTCACAAAAAGTAAGCCTTCATAGTTTAACAAATCAAAACTATCTCCTGTCTGATTATTGTTCCAAACAACTGTTCCATAGGGATTAGAAACGGAAAGCGTTGTTTCTTCATCTATACAAAGGGATAAATCATCAAAATCTTCTAGGTTAGGTTTTTCAATTACACCAACATGAATGGTATCAGTCAATTGATTACCACACTTATCCAAATAATTGACAAAATATGTGATTGGTTCGGGTGAATTACATGTAGGATTTTGAATGGTATTATCACTCAGATATGTATTAGGAGTCCATTCATACTTGTTATCGCTGCTTTCACGAACATTCAAAGTGGTACTCTCGCCGGCACACATAAAAAAGCTATCGTTTACTAGTATATTGTCTCTTAAACAAGCTATATGTGTATTATTTGAACCTCCAGTAGCAGATGTAAAACCCCAATATACTTCACTTTCACCATTAAAAATAGCTTCAATAATATCCAGATTAATATGTTGTCTCTTTTCGCAATCAAACCACACCTCAAATAGATTGGTAGAGGCATTCCAAGTAATTCGAACCAAATGATTTTTGCCATCTTCTATGTTACCCAGATTAGGCAATGCCGGTATAGGCTTTGTGATAGCATCATTACTATTATGATCTACACTTCCATTTTTTAGAATTGCAATGTGATCATGAGTCAAATCACCTCGGTCAATATTATTCCAGTCATCAAATTCAACACCTAAGCTCGGAGAGAATCCCTCAAAACCAATTCCGCCTCCGGGAGCCCCTAATGCTTTGTTGCCAGATGTCTGCAATACAAATACAATCCCATCTGCTCCTTCATCGTTATTTCCGAAATTTAACTCAAATTCAAGGTCAAAATTTTTAGTTAAATCTAATTTATCGGCATACCATACTGACCCTAATTGCCAATCATTTGCCGATGTAAGCCTATAACAAGAACCACCGGTTGCTTCTGCACTTCCATTGGCAAAGTACGACTGACTAAAACAAAAAGTACTAATAAATAAGGCAGCAAAAACAAAAGATAGTTTTTTATTGAATAGCATTACCGAAATGAATATAAGATTGTATAAACCTCACAATAATAAATCTATTAATTCTATTTTCAGATTATCGTTTTTAAAAATTCAAACAAAGTTTAGTCGAACCATTTAAAGCATATAAATTAGAAAACAGAAGTCCTTTGGATAAAAAGGAATCAAAATGTATTTGTCGAGTACATCCAAAATATGACAGATAATTATGGACAAACAAAAAAGTGGAATAGTGAACCTAAACAACTATTCCACTTTGATAGATTCTTTGAGACTGTTATCTAATTCTTAGGCTGAAAATTAAAAACAAGAATTAATCAGAAAATATTAGGCATACTTTTTTAAAGACCAAGCCATAACACCACCCAAAACTGCTCCCATGACAGCCGACAATATTGCATCTAACCCGATGTAATTATATGACACTATATTAGTGACAGATAGCATTTGAAGGTCAATAATCAACCATAAAACAACACTGTAAACTAACCCAAAAACAGCACCATCTTTTAGATTATCAATTTTTAATTTATCTAAAAGAACAATAAGTGCAATTAACTGAATCAGTCCAACAATAAAACCAGAAAGGAAATCAGGATTTTCTCTCACTGCATCAGGAAATGCTTCGTGCCAACTTGCCATTTCTGGCAAGAAAATTAATGTTCCAAAAACACCGCCAAGTATAAAAAAGAGAATTAGTCCAATAATAAATGTATAAATAAATTTCTTCATTTTGTAAATATAGAATAAACAGATTTGGTTATACAATTAATTACGAAAACACTACGGACTTTTAATTAGTATAAAAAAGTGGAATAATGACCAAAAATTTAACTATTCCGCTTTGGTACAGGCGTTGAGACTGCTATCTAACCTTTCTATTTCTTCACAACCTTAACATGTTCTGTACCTTGGTCGTATGCTACCTCAACAATGTACATTCTTAACTTTATTCATGAATTACAAACAATCGTGTGTTTTGCCTAAAGCTATCAAGCACCTCAATACGATAATTTTTTTCTAAACTGTCGACAACTATTTTATGATGACTTAATATAGTATCACCATCTTGTAACGCACTAAAAGTTGTTCTTTTGATATCTAATCCAGTATCAGATTTTAATTTCTTTAAATAAAAACGATAAGCTTCTTGGGCACCACCGTTACCAAGAGAGAATGGTTTTAATAGTATTTTAGTATTTGAACTTAAACGATTTAAATGAATGGGATCTTTAAGGAAATAGGTAATTCCATAGGTCTCCCATTCGCTTAATTTTTCATGAGGGTTTAAGACATAGTTGTATGCTTTTTTATATGTAAAAAAACCTATTAGAATTACCAGACTTATGGATAGTATTCCAGCAATTTTATATTTTTCAATCAATTGAAATAAAGTAATAGCGATTAGCCCACCAGCCATGGGTATTATTGGAATAATATACCAATAATGTTTTGTTCCTGCCGATAAAATCATCATTAATGATGATGCATTTATTAACCAAAACATCCACTCTTTATTTGTTCTTCTAACAATTACGGGTAATAAAAAAGTCAATGGGATAATAATAGACCATAGTTCAAATTTTTCTTTGAACATTAATTTAAAATAAAACCAATAGTTTATGTATCTGAACTCATGTGTTGATGAATTATTCATGTATCTAGGAAGTAATTCTCCATGCCATACATGATATAAATATTCTGGTTGATAAAAATAAGTACGAATAAAGTAATATGATGAGATTAGAAATAATGTAATCAATATCGAAAAATAAGTGTCTTTTTTTAAAAGAAATACTTTGATTTTCTTACAATAAGCGAGGTACATAAATGCTCCAGGAAGTAGCATAAATATGTAAATACTTTTACATAAGACTCCCAGAAACACATAAAACCCCATAAGGTATATTTCTTTTTTAGAGGGGTTAATAGAGTACTTATATAGATGATAAAGAAAGAGAAGGATGGTTAGGGTCAACAATGATTCATGATCTCCAAATCTTACACCGTGTTCTCCATAGAAGCCCCTAGAGGTTACAATTATTAAGACGGCAATAAGACCAGGCCACTTTTTTTTGGTCATTTTTAATAACAACAAAAAGACGGTTATTAGAGTGAGTATACCAAAAATTACTGATGGAAGTCTGATTGCAAGTTCATTAGTCCCTAGCATTTTTATCGCTGCTACTTGAGACCAGATTAATAGCGGTGGTTTACAGTCAAAAGTGTCAGGAACATAATTCTCTGTTCTAACTATCCAATTATGTGTTTCCTCCATCTCTATTGCATTTATTGCGTTTTGAGATTCATCCCATAATCGAATAGGAAGTGTGTCTACTTTCAACCAAAGTGGGATTGAAAGTAAAATAAAAACTACAAAAAAAAGTACACAGTTTAAAATTTTGAGTAGTGTTCCTTCTAAGTTCATATTCACTAATATCAAATATAAATATCAGTTGAACAATATGTTAAAAAAAAGCAGAATAGCTAACTAAAATTCAACTATTCCGCTCTGGTAGAGACTATGAGATTATTATCGAATCTTTAGACTGAGGATCTAGTTAAAATTTACTTATTCCTTCATCACTTTGACATACTTGCTTCCTTTGTCAGTAGCCACTTGAAGAATGTACATTCCACTGTTCCACTCAGAGGTATTCAACTTATGAATACCATTGGTGAATGTGTGATTTTCATGATGCACTTTTGCTCCATGTAAATCCGTTACTTCTATCTGATAAGCTTCTCCCTCAGACAAACT
>JAQWZS010000050.1 GCA_029253325.1 Bacteroidia bacterium | reverse complement strand
CATTGATAGTGCTGATTTTGATATGAGATACCATTCATCAATTTTTGATTGTTTTGTAGATGCTGGTTTTGTTATTAAAAATAAAGACACTAATCAAACAAGCTCATTTGATCTTAAAGTATTAAATCAACAAGGATTTATTCATGGAAAAACCCCTCTAGAAATAAGGTTGCCTGAGAGTTCCTCCCATATAATATTTGATATGCTTGGAAGACAAATAACTGATGAAAGAAAAGGAAGAGTACTTATTCAGCCGTCAGAATTAAAGCACGGAATGTATGTGATTAGAATATCCATTGATTCAGAGTTAATTTCTGTAAAAATTTTACGTTAAAATTGAATTAACGATTATTTATGTATAGCCCTGTTTTAATATATTGTCCATTACCAACTGAAAGACATCATTATGTGTTTAATCTTATTTTTAAAGATATATTGGGAATTGATTACAATTACTCTAATGATTTATCCTCTTCACATATCAATTATTCTAACCAAAATAGTTCACAAATAAATATTACACCTCATGGTTTATTGGAAGAGTCAACTATAAGGTCTAGTATATTGAATGAAGTAAATTTTGAACGATGGAAAGACACTTCTATTTTCTTTAAAACTAATACCGATAATATACCCTTTGACATATTCTCTGCCACTTTTTTTTTAGTAACTAGATATGAAGAATACCTAAATTTTAAACCAGATAATCACAATCGATTTCCAGCTACAGAAAGTGTTTTGTATAAAAATGGACTTCTTGAAACCCCAATAGTAAATCAATGGGTTAAACTATTAAAGTCTGAGTTGCAGGCTTTTTATAATCTTTCATTTCCAATCCAAAAATTTAGGTTTAGAAGCACTATTGATATAGATCAGGCATGGAAATTTAAAAACAAGGGTTTTGTTCGCAATGCCTTGGGTATGTTTCGCGACCTAGTCAATTTAAATATACCTGAATTAGTTGAGCGTTACCAAGTTTTATCAGGAAAACAATCTGATCCTTATTACAATTTTGAATGGCAAAATAGCATTCATGATAGATACAATGTAGATGTGACCTACTTCATCCTTCTTGGCAATTATGGTAAGTTTGATAAAAATATTTCTATTAATAATGGACATTTTATTAGATTGATAAAATATCTTTTCTCAAATCCAAGAAATAAAATTGGAATACATCCCTCCTATGCTAGCAATGATGATAAATCTGTTTTAAAAAATGAATACGCATCTCTTTGTGAAATAGTTAATAATGATTTAGAAATTAGCAGACAACATTTTTTGATTCATTCAATGCCTAATACCTACCAAAACCTTATAAGCCTTGGTATTAATGAAGATCATACAATGGGTTATTCAACACACATGGGATTTAGAGCTGGAATTGCATCTTCTTTCTTTTGGTTTGATTTAGAGAATAATAAACCAACTAACCTGAAATTAGTACCCTTTTGCGTAATGGATATAACTCCAATGTTTTACAGAAAGGAGTCGCCTGATCAAGCAATTGTATCTATAAATAAGATTATTGAATCTGTAAGTGATGTTGGTGGTCTATTTGTAAGTCTATGGCATAACGACAGCCTAAGCGAAACTGATCGATGGGTAGGTTGGCGTAAAGTATACGCTAATACAATAAAGAAATTAAATGATGTAAACTCGGGAAAGTCTAATTCTTATGAATGACTTTTGAGAAGTCAGACAGTCCTTCTATTTTAATAATATAAACACCTTTATTGATTTCAGACGTATTTATAGATTCGCCTGAAAATACTTGCTTTGAGAATACTTTATTTCCAAGTATATCATACATTACGATAGTCTTATATGAATCATTTGAAAAATCAACAAACATGTGATCGTTTATTGGATTTGGGTTTACTTTAATATTGAAGTTGTTGATTTTTTTGATATTTGACAAGGTTGCAATTTCGAGAGTAACAGTATCAGCATTTTCTGGATGGTTTGTTGAACTAACGACAACTGTAACTAATCCATCACCTGCAATCTCGAATAGTGCCCAACCAATTTTGAATTCTTCTTTTTCTCCTACGGGTAGAATAAATGGATGAGTTCTTTCTAAAGGGGGATCTGCAATGCATTCTCCATCTGTACATACTTGTAATTCCCAATTAGATGGTTGACTCAGTGATACGACTTTCCATTTAAATAGTGTGTCATCAGGATTAGTAGCATTATTTGTTAAATATGCTTTAATACTATAGTCGAAGCCTTTACGATCAACAGAATTGTCTTTAAATGAATCATTATCAAAAACAATTTGAGCACTAGATGATAATGAAACAAGGGATAATAATAGAAATATGAGTAAATGATTAATATTCATGTGATTATAATAGCAATAATGTCAAGTACAAATTTACATTTTACTCAGATACTAAAGCTACTACTTTGCAATATATTCGTAAAAAAAAAGGTACATTATAAGTAATGTACCTTTTGTTGGATTAATATCTTTTTGATTATGGAGTAACTCTTTCAGCCTTAGAAATATTAACAAATTTGTAATTTGAAGTATTACCATCAAAAATGATTGCAAATACATCTAGATTATCTAAGACAGGCTCAACATTCACATCATTGTAATTGCCACCCATTCTTGGTGCTTTATCATAATCCATATATTTAAGATCATATTCAACAGTACCCTCTAAAGCTTCACCTGCAGATAGACCATTAATATCCTCTTCTCCATAAGCACCAGTTAATGAACCAATTAACAAAGGTGAGTGAATAACAGGGAGTGATTCAGGATCAGCACCATCTTCATGACGACCCCATTGTTGTGAATTTTGATCATTTTCAACCACATAAAAGGCAATACGGTGTCTTCCTTCAAGTCCCTGAAATGACTGTAACTTATATTTAAGGGTAAGTTTTTTTCCTTCCAACATGTATTTTGCTCCTACATTAGCTTTACATGGTGAATTTCTGTAGATTGATGCTTGTTCTCCAGAATGTGTAATATAATCTCCATAAGTTGTGAAATTTGGACCTTTCATTAATTCAGAATTGACTCCAAATGATGGCCAAGATCTATATCCTGCTTCAGCAGTTCCTGCTTCTACAGCAAGATTCCAAGCATTTGTTTCAAAGGCCGTTGCTTCATCAGTTACTGCAATAGATGCATAGCTTCCATCTGGGTGCATTTTGATAAAATATCCATTATCGTCCAGATTGGTTTTAATTTCTTTACTTACTTGAGCACCTGGATTTAAGCATGGACCGCAATAAGTAGCACTAAAGTTAAATGCCAAAGATGAATTTAGTTCTGCAACTTCACCAACGGCTAAAGGATCTAATGGTGCTGGAGCTTCTCCAGAATCGTCCTTACATGCCGAAATAGCAAGAACAGAAACCAATGACATAAATAAAATTTTTTTCATTTGTTAAGATTGTTTTTGTTTGATTTTTAATAAACTTCTCAAATGTAAGTATATAAACTTTAATATTAAAGTTATAACTATTAATAATTTGTCAATATTTTGTCATTAAAGTTTTATGAAATTCTTATACTCACCTATTCGCCAGCCTGTTAGATTTTCTATAAAATATAGGAGTTTCAATTTGACACTAAATGACTTAACTCGTGGATCTTTGTCAAATTTCCAATTCATGCTTGCTATTCGATTATGCATCACTTTGGGATGGGTTTCATGAAATGGTTTGATGGAATCTATTTGTGAATAGTCAAAGTCTTGATCAGCATCAAATTTTTTTGATATGTATTCATCAGAATGCCATAATTTATTGGCTTCCACCAGTTTAGCCATTTGATATTTTGGGTGTCTTACCCAACCATAATGATATATCTGTGCCTCAATTTTTTTAACTTTCAGTTTTTTGTTGTTTTTACGAAATCCTTGAGCATCTCGATAGCTCCTTATTTCTTTATTATTCTTAATAATGCGAATTTCTTGTCTGTACCATGTCCTACTATCACCCAAGTAATCATAGCTTCCATAAAAATGTATAAAGTCAAATAAGAGTCCCTCTACCCTATCATCATTTGCATATTTATTCATCTTCGACTGAATTTCAGAGTAGTACTTTTCATGTACACATTCATCTCCTTGTATATAGAAACACCAATCAGAATTTTCAGATATTTCATCAAATGCTTTATTTGTTTCAACGGCTAAGACCTTGCCGCCTTCTCGAAGATTATCATCCCATGTTGTATCTATTATCCTGATTTTGTCTCCTAATGATTCAATCATTTTTCTGGTATCATCTTCACCCTTACCAACAGCAACAATCATTTCATCTACAAGAGGTAGTATAGATTTGATAGCTTCACAGATAGGGTAATCCAATTTGATTGCATTCCTTATAAAGGTAAAACCAGATACTTTCATTATAGCAAATGTATTCTCAAAAGTTATTTCTAGCAGATGATCATTAAATTCATAGGTTATATTTTGTATAAATTGATGTTTTTATGATCAGAATATTTAACATTGATTAATTTCGTCCACATGAATGTTAGAGAACTAGAACCTAAAAGCGTATGGAATCATTTTGCAGACTTAAATGCTGTGCCAAGACCAAGTAAAAAGGAAGAAAAAGTGATTGCTTTTATTCAAGGTTTTGGTAATAAGTTAAATCTAGAAACATACACGGATTCTGTTGGAAATGTTATTATTAAAAAGCCAGCCACTGCTGGAATGGAAAAAAGACAAACTGTTATTCTTCAGAGTCACTTAGATATGGTACACCAAAAAAATGCTGATACAGTATTTGATTTTAATACTCAGGGTATTGAAATGGTAATAGAAGATGATTGGGTAAAAGCAAATGGTACAACATTGGGAGCGGATAATGGTATGGGTGTTGCCGCAATTATGGCTATTTTATCTTCTACAGACATACCTCACCCATCTTTAGAGGCACTATTTACGATTGATGAAGAAACTGGAATGACAGGTGCTATGGAATTAGAAAAAGGTATTTTGAGTGGTACTATCCTGTTAAATCTTGATACAGAAGACGATGATGAGTTTAGCATTGGGTGTGCAGGCGGTATAGATACAAATACATCCTATAATTATGCTACAATGCCTATTCCAGAAGATTCTTTAACATATAAAATAATTGTTAACGGTTTAAATGGAGGTCACTCTGGAGTTCAAATTAATGAAGAACTAGGAAATGCCAATAAAATAATGAATCGACTTTTGTACGATTGTAAAAAATTTAACCTTCAGATTATAGATGTAAATGGCGGTAGTCTTAGAAATGCTATTCCGCGTGAGAGTTTTGCAACAATATCAGTTCATCCAGATTATGTAAAGGTTTTCAGTGATAGGGTTTCAGAAATCAAGGAGGAATATTTGATACAAGATAATAACTTATCAATAACCCTAGAAGCTATAGATTCTACAAACACCGGTATGAGCATTGAAGATACAGTTAAGATAACTACAGCTATTCATGCATGCCATAATGGTGTATTTAGATATAGTAGAGCTATTGAAGGTTTGGTTGAAACTTCTTCTTCTCTTGCTAGGGTAATTATAAAAGATGGGAAATTTATAACTCAAAGTTTACAAAGAAGCTCATCTGAATCGGGTAAATATGATGTTGCAAATACGGTAGCAGCTCCATTCAAATTGATGGGATGTAAAATTGAGCATGGAGGTTCTTATCCAGGCTGGTCTCCAAACCCTGATTCGAAAATATTGGATGTATTAGTCAATATATACGAAGAATTATATAAAGAATCTCCAAAAGTAATGGCAATTCATGCTGGATTAGAATGTGGACTCTTAGGAGAGCGTTACCCTGGTTTAGACATGATTAGTTTTGGCCCTACAATTAAAGGTGCTCATAGTCCTGATGAACGTTGTAGTATATCATCAACAGCTAAATTTTGGAATTTCTTAAAAGCTATACTGGCAAACACCCCTCATAAATAATTAATGATGGAATTATTAACTATAGAAAATCTAGGGACATTTATCATGCTGATTGTCCTACAATTGGTTTTAGGATTTGACAATTTATTGTATATCTCTATTGAGAGTAAACGAGCCCCTAAAGATCAACAAAGTTTTGTTAGGAAGTTAGGAATAGGTCTAGCTATTTTTTTAAGAATTGGATTATTATTTGTACTTGTAAATCTAATTAGGTGGGCTGATGTAGAACTATTTTCAATTCAATTTATGGATGTATTTCAAGGTCATTTTAACTTGCATGGTATGATAGTTTTATTTGGCGGTATATTTATTATTTACACTGCTTTAAAAGAAATATGGCATATGATTGGATCTGATATCATAAGTAAAGAGTTTGATAATAAACCCAAGTCAGCTGGGGCAGTAATTTTATGGATAGTAGTTATGAATCTTGTATTTTCTTTTGATTCGATTTTAAGTGCTATGGCCTTAACGGATGTTTTTGTTATCATGGCTACAGCTATTGTAATTGGTGGAATCCTTATGATATGGCTAGCTGATAGAGTCTCTAAATTTTTGGAAGAAAATAAGCTATATGAAGTTCTAGGTTTATTTATATTATTAATTGTTGGTATAATGCTATTGACTGAAGGAGGTGAGATTTCAGAGTTGGTCATTATGGGTAACCCAATTGAAAAGATGAGTAAAACTACCTTTTATTTTATCATAACAATTCTAGTATTAATTGACCTAGTACAAGCTAAGTATCAAAAAAGATTATTGTCAAAAAAAAATGTTTAGAATAAACGTCTTTACTTTTCTCTTCATACTTGTAATGCAATCCTGCAAAACAAATAAACTTAGCAATGGGAAGAATTCTTTTTTTGGGACTATTTCTTATGATATTAATCTAAAAATGAATGTCGATACTATTTATCAAAAGGATCGTTCTAAATTTTATGGAAATAGAGTAGATTGGACTTATTTTAAAAATGGTGATATTCAGCAAAAATTCTACGGAAGTTCTTCGACTGGTTTAGATGTTATATTTTGGGATCTGAGTGAAAATTTAATTATCACTAAATACAACTCCTCAGATACATTGTTTATAAAACATTCTAATTCGAAATTTGCGGACTTTGTAAAAAGTATGACAACAGCTCCTATTATTTCATTATATACTTTTAGGTTATTAATGAAAGTGCCTGCAACTTCATCAAGAGAAAGCTATCATTACGCCTATTCTTGTGTTGTATCAGATGATCTTTGTGTTAATCCAACCATTTATAAAAATATTAATTATTATAATTTTTATGATATAATTTCTAAAACAGAAGGCTGTTTACCTTTGAATTACCAGTTTGACTATTTCACATATGAGGTTAACTTCAATTCAAATAATGTCAATAATTTAGTAGTTAAGTATAATGATAAATTGCATAGAAAAAATCCAAGAGTTTTCCTTAAGTGATTTTTTAATGTTTTATTTCATTGAAATTTTTACCGTCACTAATAACACATCCTGACAATATCATGTCAAACATTTCTTGTTCACGTGATTTAATATACTTTTTTGAAGTAGACTTTTGAGTTTTATTC
>JAQWZS010000043.1 GCA_029253325.1 Bacteroidia bacterium | reverse complement strand
AATACCCCATATGCTGCTCAAGTAGCTGCACAAGATTGTGCTAAAGTAGCCGTTGATCTTGGTCTCAAAAAAGTAGAAGTACTTGTTAAAGGACCTGGTGCAGGTAGAGAATCAGCTATTCGTACGTTAAGTCAAGCTGGTTTGGAAGTTTCTGCTATTAGAGACGTTACACCACTTCCTCACAATGGATGTAGACCGCCTAAAAGAAGAAGAGTTTAATTTGATTGTGAATTTAGAAAAAAGAGAAAGATAATGGCAAGATATAGAGGACCCAAAGCAAAGATTGCACGTAAGTTTAGAGAACCCATTTTTGGACCATCTAAAGCTTTAGAAAAGAAAAATTACCCTCCTGGACAGCACGGTAATTCTAGAAGAAGAGGTAAAAAATCTGAATATGCCATGCAGTTGGCTGAAAAACAAAAGGCTAAGTATACTTATGGTATTCTTGAAAAGCAATTCGCTCTAACATTTGATAGAGCAGCTCGTAAAAAAGGCATCACAGGTGAGAACCTTTTAAAATTCTTAGAAGCTCGTTTGGATAATACCGTATTTAGAATGGGTATAGCACCAACTAGAAGAAGTGCTAGACAATTAGTTGGTCATAAGCACATCCGTGTAAATGGTGTACTTACCAATATTCCTTCTTACCAAGTTAAACCTGGAGATATAATAGAGGTTAGAGAAAAATCTAAGTCTCTTGAATTGATTACAGACTCAACTGCTGCTGGTAGATCTTTTAGTTGGCTAGAATTTGACAAAACAACATTAAAGGGTACTTTTTTAAATTACCCAGAGAGAACAGATATTCCTGAGAATATCAAAGAACAATTAATAGTAGAACTTTACTCAAAGTAATAAAATGGCGATATTAGATTTTCAACAACCTGATAAGGTTATCATGCATAAAGAAACAGCCAATTATGGTCTGTTTGAATTTAGTCCTCTTGAAAGAGGTTATGGGATTACTGTTGGTAATGCAATGAGAAGAATCCTCCTATCTTCATTAGAAGGTTGGGCAATAACATCTATTCGAATTCCTAGTGTAGACCATGAGTTTTCTACTATCAAAGGCGTATTAGAAGATGTTACAGAAATTATTCTAAACCTGAAACAAGTTCGATTCAAAAAATTAATCGATTCAAATGATTCAGAAAAAATATTTGTATCCATCAAAGGAAAAGAAGAATTCAAAGCTGGTGAGATTGCGAGATATACCAATGCTTTTGAAATTTTAAATCCAGATTTTGTGATTTGCACTATGGAACCATATGTGAATCTTGAAATTGAATTAACTGTTGAAAAGGGTAGAGGATATGTTCCTGCTGAAGAAAATTCAGTTGAAAATGCACCTATTGGTGAGATTGCAATTGATTCAATCTTTACTCCAATCAAAAATGTGAAGTATCATGTTGAAGATTTTAGAGTTGAACAAAAGACAGATTATGAGAAGCTCATATTTGAAGTTAAAACTGATGGATCTATTCATCCAGAAGAGGCTTTGAAGGAAGCATCTAAAATTATGATGAGACATCTTGTGCTATTCTCAGATGAAAGTATTCTGGAAGATACTCAAGTACACTCTCAGAAAAATGAAGTAGATGAAAATATGCTTCATATGAGAAAAATACTTAAAACCTCATTATCTGATTTAGATTTATCAGTTAGAGCATATAATTGTTTGAAAGCTGCTGAAATCAGAACTTTAGGAGAGTTAGTAAGTTTCCATATCGAAGATTTATTGAAGTTCAGAAACTTTGGTAAAAAGTCATTGACAGAATTAGAGGATTTTGTTAAAGACAAAGGTCTAAACTTTGGTATGGATGTTTCAAAATATAACCTTGACGACGAATAATAGTAAAAGAAAATGAGGCACGGGAAGAAATTCAACCATTTAGGTAGAAAAAAAGGACACAGAGAAGCAATGCTTAGCAATATGGCAGCTTCACTCCTTACGCACAAACGTATATTCACAACAACTGCAAAAGCAAAAGCTTTGCGAGTTTATGTAGAACCCTTGATTACCAAATCAAAAGATAATACAACGCATTCTAGAAGAGTCGTTTTTGGATATCTTCAAAGTAAGGATGCAGTGAATGAATTATTTACCACTATTGCTCCTAAGGTTGCTGATCGTCCTGGAGGATACACTCGTATTCTTAAGACGCACAATCGTTTGGGAGACAATGCTGATATGTGCATGATGGAACTTGTCGATTTTAATGAAGCAATGCTTGAAGCTAAATCTTCAAAAGCCAAGGCTAAATCTGGTTCTAAGCGTACACGTAGAGGTAAGAAAGCAGACAAACCTTCTGATGATGTTGTAGCTACACAATCTACTCCAGTAGTAGAAGATGCTGTTGTTGTAGAAGAAATTACAACTGCTACTGAGGAAACTCCTGCAAAAGAGGAGACTCCAAAAAAGGAAGCAAAAGCTGAGTCGGCTGAGAAAAAGCCTGTTGCTAAGAAAAAAGCACCTGCTAAGAAAGCTGCTCCTAAAAAAGAAGATAAAAAAGAAGATAAAAAAGACGAAAAGTAATCTTCTTTTAATGATAAACTAAAAGAGGCTTCCAATTTTGGAAGCCTCTTTTTTTTGTTTAAGTATTTAAGCCTTATTTGCTTATTTAAAGTACCTGAAGTCTTGCCCTGCCTTTAATGAGCATATGGTGTGATACATCAATTGAATGCAATTTTCTATATCTGAATATGCTACGGTTTCCACTGTAGTGTGCATGTATTTCAAGGGAAGTGATACTAAAGCTGAGGCTACACCAATATCACTATAGGCAAATGCGTCAGTATCGGTGCCTGTGCTTCTGCTTGCAGCTTGTTTTTGGAGTGTTATTTTATGTTTATCAGCTACGTCAATGATGTGTTGTAGGAGGTTATTTTGTACAGCTGGTCCTGTTGTTATCGCTGGGCCTCCACCACATGATGTATCTCCTTGTACCTTCTTATTATACATGGGGCTTTGTGTATCATGAGTTACGTCCGTGACGATTGCTACATTAGGTTTTAATCTACGACTAATCATTTCTGCACCACGAAGCCCTATTTCTTCTTGAACAGAGTTTACAATGTATAGGGTAAAGGGAAGTTCTTTTTTGTTCTCTTTGAGCATTCTAGCTACTTCGGCAATCATGAAACCACCGCCTCTATTGTCAATAGCACGGGCTACAACATACTTTTTGTTGAGCTCCATCATCTCAGCATCAAAGGTAACCACAGTTCCAACATCAATTCCCATAGCTAGGACTTCTTTTTTATTAGCAGCACCAACATCTATGGTAAGATTTTTTAATGATGGTTTTTCTTCTCTTTCTCGATTACGAACATGGATGGCTGGCCAACCAAATACTCCATCAACTTTCCCCTTTTTGGTGTGCAGTTTTACCCGCATGCTTGGGGCTATCTGGTGGTCACTTCCACCATTGCGGATTACGTATATATACCCTTTCTCATCAATATAATTCACAAACCATGCAATTTCATCTGCATGAGCCTCCAATACTACTTTGTAATCTTTGCCTGGGTTGATAATGCCAACTACAGATCCATAAACATCCACCTCATAATCTTCGATGTAAGGCTTCAGATAATCCAGCCAAATCTTTTGCCCAGCAGTTTCAAAACCCGTGGGTGCGTTTGCATTCAAATAATCACGTAAGAATTTCTTACTTTCTTTTCTCATGGCTTCAAAGTTATCGCATTGATCTTAGATGAACAATGTATGTTTTTGATTTTTCATATATGTCAAAAATCATATGCGTTTATGACTAATGTCATATATGTGATTTGTTTGTTTTATTTTGATTCGATTCATTTGCATACACTATGTTATCAACACAACACAACACAACACAACACAACAGTTAGCTTAGCTCTTATCCTTTTATTATTTTGTTTTTCTAGTCTTGCTCAAACTGATGGTCAGGTTCTCACTCGGGTTAATGGAGGAGCGAGTTGGGCAGATCCTTCTGGAGGAGGAATTTATGTAGGTAATGGAACTACGCCTACATACATAGAAGTGGATGTGTTAGACAGTATCGAGTTTAATGATGGAACCTTGTTTCTGTCCGCGACAGACAATCGGGTGGGTATTAATGAAGATGAACCAAATTCTACTTTTCACGCTAACGGTTCAGTAGCGTATGCGGTAGATGAATTCGTTGCTACAACATCCTCAACTAATTATGATATGGATGAGACTAATTACTTGTTATTAGTAAATACAACAAATGCTGATGCTAATATTACTCTTCCTGCAGCAAGTACGTGTGAGGGTAGAGTGTATCATGTTATTAAAACAAAAGCTTCAAATTCGCTAATATTCACTAGAAATATATTTACAGCACCCTCCACAACAGTAAACTCTTTTTCAGGAACTAACGTTCAAGTTAGAATAATATCTGCTGGAGGTCAGTGGAGAATTTTGGAAACTAGATATTAAGTGGTGCTAAAGCAATGTACATTAAAATAGTTTACCCACCAACTGCTTAACCGAAATGGTCAATCGATCGGTGAGGTAGTACATTACAGGTACTATTACCAATGTCAAAAAGGTAGAAAAAATCAAACCATAAATAACAGCCCATGCCATGGGTCCCCAGAAGTCTGCGTTTTGTCCACCCCAGTATAACTCTGCATTTCCGCTACTTAGTAAGCCTACAAAATTTATATTTAACCCTATTGCTAACGGGAATAATCCAAGTACGGTGGTTATAGCTGTTAATAAAACAGGTCTTAGCCTAGTCCGGCCAGATTCGATGATGGTTTCTTTTATTTCTGAAATGCTAAGTACTTCTTTTTGATTCATTCCTTTGGCTGCTTTTTTTCTTCGTCTAAGTAGGTTTGTATAATCAATTAGAACAATGGCATTATTTACCACAATACCAGCCAGAGATATAATTCCTATGCCAGACATCATGCCTGAGAATGTAGTCTGAGTAATTGAAAATGCTAAAAACACACCGACTGTACTCATAACTACGGATAATAATATGATGAATGGTCCAGCTATGGAGTTGAATTGTGAGACGATGATTAAGAAAATTAGAAACACAGCAATTAGCATAGCTCCACCAAGAAAAGCCATTGATTCTGCTTGCTCTTCTTGTTCTCCTGTAAATTTAAATTCATATCCATCACGAATTTCGTGGTCAGCCAATAAGTCTTTATACTGAGCTACAAGCTCATTTGCATTGGCACCTTCCTCTACTTCAGAATAGATAGAAATGACACGATCCATGTCTTTTCTTTTGATGGAACCATAGGTAGAGTTGTAATTTACTGTTGCTACAGCAGAAATTGGGACTTGGCTTATCTGGCCATTTGCAGGGTTTCTAAATGTTATTCTGGTATTCAGTAGATTATTCAAATTGTATCTGTATTCGTCCTTGAATCGCAGTTGAATTTTGTAGTCATCCTCACCTTGTTTGTACTTTGATATTTCCTTACCAAGAAGGGCTGTTCTGATTGTTCCAGCAATTTGCATGGTACTGAGTCCAAATCTTCGTGATGCCTCTTGATTAATAGAAATTTCGAGCATCGGCTTACCCAATTCTAAATCAGTTTTTAATTGGTCCACGCCTTTGAGATTGGCGTCTTCCATCTTCTTTTTAATTTTTTCAACTTCTTCGATTAAGGTTAAGTAATTTTCTCCTTTAACTTCCACATTGATTGGCTTCCCAACAGGAGGTCCCATATTATCTTTACCAACAGTAATCTGTGCTTTCGGAAAATCTTTAGTTGTGTCTTTGATGTTGCTCATAATATCCGATGTATTTACATCAGATAAGAACACTCGCTTTTCATATTCGAAGAATGATACTGTAATACGAGCCTTGTTAGGAGAGGATCCCATGCTTGGAGTTCCTCCGTTTGGATCGGCAGTTTTTTCACCAACTTGAGTTAATATAGCTTCAATAATGACACTATCTTTTTGTACAGCTTTGGTGATTCTATTTTCTAATTCTTTAGAAATATCATTGGTTGTTTCTATGTCTGTTCCAAGAGGTGTCTCAATAAATACGTTTACATAATTGGGTTGATTGTCTGGGAAAAATACAATTGGTGGAGGATTTAGAGCAAAAGTCATAATGGAGACTATAAAGACTACAATCATACCAATCATAAATAGAATGGGTTTCCATCCGGTAAGAGCATATTTAATGAACTGAGCATATCTATTTTCGATGCGAGGCATCATTTTTTGCATGAACCAGTTTCCGCCAGGAGTAAGTCCATATCGGTTGAGGGTAGATATAATTACGGCAGCTAAAAATAGTCCGCCCCAAACACCAGCAGAGCCGATGTAGAGTAAAATTGATATGATAAATAGAATACCATTTCTTATCCAAAATTTATGTTTTGCGGATCGTTCAGAGTTTCCGATTTTTATTAAATCAGAGGTAAGTACTGGGTTTACAACAAGTGCAACAAATAGCGACGAGGAAAGAACAATGATTAATGTAATAGGTAGGTATTTGAAAAACTCACCCATCAAACTTGGCCAAAACATTAGAGGAATAAAAGCCGCAACCGTAGTGGCTGTTGATGCAATAATTGCAGTAGCAACTTCACCTGTTCCTTCTTTAGAGGCTTGATCTTTGGTTTTTCCTTTCTCTGAATATAATCGATAGACATTCTCGACAATTACAATTCCATTATCTACAAGCATCCCAAGAGCTAGAATTAGTGAGAAAAGAACCATCATATTTAATGTAGTTCCACTAAAATTTAAGATTGCTATCCCCATTAACATACTCAATGGAATGGCTATTCCTACAAATAATGAGTTTCTTACACCCAAGAAAAATACAAGAACACCTACTACCAGTAGAACACCCATAATTATGCTGTTCTCCAAATTAGTAATCATGTTTTTGGTCATTTTACTTTGGTCATTTGTGATGACAACATCTAGATCTTTTGGGAAGATTCCAGCTTTAGCTTTTTTAACAATATTTTG
>JAQWZS010000038.1 GCA_029253325.1 Bacteroidia bacterium | reverse complement strand
GTATCTGCGATTGTAGTCGATGCATTGCCCTCACCATAGATTGATTTCCACGTATTTTCGACTGGCTGATTCTGATAACAACTGACAATTGAATCTATGCTCCCATCACAAAGCTGATTCCAGTTATTTTCAAGTGTCTCAATCCATTCCGTTTGGGGCCTAACAGTAATACAGGGCTTTTTCAACCAATACGCCTCCTTTTGCAAACCCCCTGAATCTGTAATAACCTTAACACTATTTTTAATAGCATATAGCATTTCAAAGTAGGAAAAGGGCTCACATAAGACAAGATTTTCGGGTAGAACCAATTGATTTAACATAGCCTTGCTTCGTGGATGAACAGGCCAGTAGCATCTATCTTCAATTTTCCCAATCCCTGTTAAAATGGTTTGCAGACGTTGTATATCATCTGTATTAGAGGGTCGATGGATAGTTATCAAATTGTACCTAGCACTATTACTTTTAATTTCCTGAGGTGCTTTGGCATAGGATATAAAAGACTTCACAGCATCATACATGATATCTCCAACGTTAAATACATTTTTTGTGATTCCTTCATTCTTGAGGTGGTTTACCCCTTCTTTGCTTGAACAAAACAAGTACGTGGATATATGATCGGTTATAACCCGATTAATCTCTTCAGGCATAGTACGATTGAAACTTCTCAATCCTGCCTCCACATGAATGATAGGAATATGCAACTTAGCTGCAACAAGGGCACCTGCAAGTGTGCTATTTGTATCACCATATACTAATAATGCCTTAATATCGGACTGATTTTGATTAATATGTTCTTCTATTCCTGCTAGCATCTCTCCGGTTTGAGCTCCGTGCTGTCCTGAACCAATCGATAAGTTTTTGACTACACCTGGGATACCTAGCTCCTCAAAGAAAACCTTGCTCATTTTCTTGTCATAATGTTGACCTGTATGAACAATTTGTTCGTTTATACCTGCATTTTTGAAGGCTAATGACAATGCAGCTGCCTTTATAAATTGGGGTCTAGCTCCAACAACCGTAAGTATCATCCCTATCTAATTTTTTTTAGTATTGACGTAATAGGCTTAATCCTTCTCATCCATTTAAAATAATTCATCCTATCCTTCTGGTCTGTTCCGTAAAATTCATGATTAACATTCGGTTGCTCTAATACTTTACGAAACTCATCACTAGAGAAGCCTAATTTTTTTGAAACAAAATCAAAATCTTGTTGCTGTAAACGCTCATCGTAGGTAGGTTTACTCAGTTCTTCTAACGAATCCTTTTTAGTCATTTGACCCGAAAAGATCAAATTGGACAAATGAGCTTTTCGTTTATCAATGTCAAACTTATTGGGTAATATATATCCTTGATAGAATCGCGTGAAAACTGACTCTTGATGTTTGCCCCCATAATTTTTCCAATTCATTTCCTGCTCAATTACTTTCAGAATATCCTCACGAACAAACTCTTGCCAATTCAAAAAATTGACAAGTTCAATTTCATGAAATAACTGATACTTTGCATATTGCCAGAGTCCCAAAGCTGGAAGATGCTTCAATGAACCATTTTCAAAGGTTCGATGAATATTTTTTAAATTGACCAAATCAAATTTATTGTAGTTCCATGATTTTGGTAAAGTATGTTCAGTCCATACATTGTTACCGCTCAGTACATATTTGATATTAAACTTCTTAGCTGTTTTAAACAACGCTCCAAATATCATATGATCTGCGGGAACATCAAGATCCAACACTGAAGCCTTAAAATAACTTCTTTGCAGGCTTTTGAACTCTGGCCAATCCATCACTACGGTGTATAAATCAAATCCTGAAGCCTCAACAGCACGTTGAACATTTTGTGAAGCAATTTCAGAGTTCCAACCATAATCAAAGTGAACAAGTAATGGATTCAAACCCAACTTTTTGGCTATGTACGCCAAATATGTACTATCAGCACCTCCACTTAGTCCTAAAATACAATTATATCCTTGCTTTCCGGGTTTTGTTTTGATCTTTTTAGCCCATTCTAATTGTTTACGTTCACCATCTTTACCCTTAAGGCCTTGTTTTTTTTCTGCTGCTAAGTATTCATAATAATAATTACAAACTCCATTTTCATCAAACGAGATGTTCGGATCAGCAATTGTGTCCATAACACTTATCGAGCATTGCTGATAAGTTTTGCCACAATTGGCCTCTAAATTATTTTCTAGCTCTTTTTGATTATACATCATAACTTATTAATACTGCATTGTGTGGTCGCTGAAACACAAACATACTTCCAGCAGCCATTGCTGAAGCACCATTTTCTTCAGCCAACCTAAAATCTTTTACTGAGGAAGCTCCACCGCATATAATCACAGGAATATCCACTTGATTTGCCACACTCGACAAGAGATTAATGTCGTATCCCGAATACATACCATCATTAGAAACAGAATTGAGCATAATCTCTCCACATCCTGCGTCTTGGCAACGCTTACAGAAATCCAATATATCTATTGAACTATTCTTCCCTGTACTATGATTATATACTTTTTGTTGTCCAAAAAAATTTTTTATAATATCAACAGAAGCGATTACACTTTGAGTTCCATACCTGTTGGCAATTTGTTGAACCAAATCAAACCCATTAGAAATATGCAAAATTGTGTTGAGTATTATCTTTTCAACACCGTTATAAAACAGTTTTTCTGCTTCCTCTAATTGAGTTATGCCTCCGCCATATGCCAGTGGCATGAATGCCTCCCCTGTTATTTCAGCTATGAAATCGAAATTTGGACCACGACCTTTTTTACTTGCATCAATATCTAAAATAATAATTTCGTCAACCTCTTTATCATTGAAAATACGGACGGCATTTATAGGATCACCTACATAGGTGTAATCCTTAAATCGTTTTGATTTAATCAAGCCATCTTGATGAATAAGCAATACAGGTATAATACGTTTACGGTGTATCAAATCAATCTATAGATTTACAAAATTTCGCATTAGGTTCATACCAAATCGATGGCTCTTTTCTGGATGAAACTGACAGGCATAAATATTATCTCTGTGAAACCCCGCACAAAAATCATATCCATAATGACTCGTTAACCAAACGTCTTCTCTCTGATTCATGGTCATATGATACGAATGGACGAAATAAAACCGTGAATCCAAAGTCATTCCCTGTGATAAAGGATTTTCGTTGACCACCTTGACTGTATTCCACCCCATATGGGGTATTTTATATCCTTTTTCTAAAAGTGATTGGTCAAAAGATACTGTCTTTCCCTCCACCCATCCAAG
>JAQWZS010000037.1 GCA_029253325.1 Bacteroidia bacterium | reverse complement strand
CTTTGGTTTCATCTTCTATGCTTACCCCAAAAACTTTTGAGGCAGTTGCTGTATGAATGTCCATGCCGTTGTTAAAGGCCTCAATCATTCCTTTATCCTCAGCAATAGATGCTACAATCCTTAATTCTATTTGGGAATAATCAACAGCAAGTAATGTGTGATTTTTGTCGCGTGGTACAAAAGCTTTTCTTATTTCTTTGCCTAAGTCTGTTCTTATTGGGATGTTTTGTAGGTTAGGGTTTGTGCTACTCAACCGACCGGTAGCAGCCACAGCTTGAGAAAAGTGTGTATGTACTCTTCTAGTTTGTGGGTGAATTAATTTGGGTAATGCATCTACATAGGTTGATCGTAGTTTGTTAATTTTTCGAAATTTTAGAATATCGCTTACAATTTGATTTTCACTTGCTAGTTTTTCTAGCGTGGCTTCATCGGTTTTATATTGGCCTGTTTTAGTTTTTTTGGCCTTAGCGTTAATTTTTAAATGATCAAATAAGACTTCACCTAGTTGCTTTGGGCTTGATATATTAAAATTCATGTCTGACATCGAATAGATGGACTCTTCAATTTTTTTAGACATGCCTTCTAGTTCGATGGAATAATCATTCAAAAATTTATCGTCTACCCTTATTCCCTCCATTTCAATATCCGAAAGAACGGGCACAAGTGGCATTTCGAGTCGAATCATAAGATGAGCTAGTTGCTTGTCCATCAATTCCTCATTGATTTTTTGTTTTAATTGGAAGGTGATATCGGCATCCTCGCATGCATATTCTTTAGCTTTTTCAATTGGAACATCAGCAAATGATAGCTGGTTTTTACCTTTTTTGCCAATCAAACTTGTAATTGAAACAGGCTTATAGTTAAGGTATTTTTCTGCTAAAATATCCATGTTATGACGTCCATCAGGGTTAACAAGATAATGGGCAAGCATCGTGTCAAATTGTGGACCGGCTATTTTAATATCGTATTTCATCAACACCTTCAAATCATACTTTAAGTTTTGGGCTATCTTTTCAATCTGCTCACTTGCAAAAACTTCCTTAAATTCAGCTAAAATCATTTTGGTTTCATCAAAGCTGTCGGGCATATTTATATAAAAAGCTTTTCCTTTTTCATATGAAAATGAGATTCCAATAACTTGAGCGTCTAATTCATTTAAGGAAGTAGTTTCAGTGTCAAAACAAAAAGATTTTATTTTTTCTAATTTAGATATCAATAAATTTATTTTTTCTTGATTATCAATTAGTTGATAATCATGTTTTGTGTTTTCAATTGTGTTAATTTCAACTAATTCTTCTGTATCATTTTTTGTAATAGGGCTCTTATTAGGAGTAGAAAATAAATCTCCTTGAACAGTTTTTGGCTCGCTCATCGTCTCACTAAAAACTCTTTTTGTTAATGTTCGGAATTCTAATTCTTTAAATAGTTTATTGATTTCTTCTTTATTGGGGTCTTCCCTTAACAGATCAGTTTCATCAAACGTAACTGGGACATCTGTGATAATTTTTGCTAAATGTTTAGAGAGAAATGCTTGTTCTTTATTATTCTCTATTTTTTCTCTTAGTTTACCCTTGATTTTATCCGTATTTTCATAAAGGTTTTCCATTGATCCATATTCTAATAATAATTTAGAGGCTGTTTTCGCACCGACACCTGGAATACCTGGAATATTATCTACGGCATCACCCATCATTCCTAAGTAATCAATTATTTGTTTGGTTTCATTTAAGCCAAATTTCTTGCAAACCTCTTCAGGTCCCATAATTTCAGGGGCATTTCCTCCTCGTGCGGGTTTAAATATGAGTATATTCTCTGTGACTGCTTGCCCAAAATCTTTATCTGGTGTCATCATGTAAGTAACAAAGCCTTCTTTTTCAGCTTTTGTGGCCATAGTAACAATCACATCGTCAGCTTCATACCCTTCTTTTTCAATGATAGGAATATTAAAAGCGTCTATGATTTGACGAATAAATGGTTCAGATCTCTTGATATCCTCAGGTGTTTCATCTCTGTTGGCTTTATATAAAGGGTATTCCTTTTTTCGAATATTTTCTGATTTGTGATCAAAACATACCGCAATATGTGTGGGATCGTGTTTTTCAAGTACTTCTAACAGTGTAGTTGTAAATCCAAATATTGCGTTAGTGTTAAGTCCATAGGATGTTATTCTAGGATTCTTAATAAATGCATAATAAGATCTAAATATTAGTGCATATGCATCTAGCAGAAATAATTTTTTTTTAGCAGACATAATAAAGTTGCTCAAAAGTAAATCAATTTTGAATTATACATTGTGCTCGAACACTCAATCAAATTTTTACCTTTGTTGTTTAAACATCGTAAATGGATTTTTCACCAAATTACAATTTAGTTCAGGAATTAAAATGGCGTGGACTATTTCACCAGGCAGTCCCAGGCACAGAAGATCTCCTTTTGGAGGAGATGACTAGTGGATATGTTGGTTTTGATCCAACAGCGGATTCTTTGCATATTGGTAATTTAGTGCCTATTATCTTATTGGTACACCTCCAAAAAGCTGGACATAAGCCAATAGCTCTTGTCGGTGGTGCTACAGGAATGGTTGGAGACCCTTCTGGTAAAAAGTCTGAGCGTCAACTTTTGAATATAGATGCAATTAACTATAACCTCAACAGTCAGAAAAAGCAATTAGAACAATTTTTAGACTTTGATTGTGGTGAAAATAGTGCAGAAGTAGTAAATAACTATGATTGGTTTAAGGATATTTCGTTTTTAGATTTTATTAGAGACGTTGGTAAGCATATCTCAGTGAATTATATGATGGCTAAAGATTCTGTAAAAAATCGCTTAGAAGATGGTATGAGCTTTACAGAGTTTAGTTACCAGTTGGTTCAAGGGTTTGATTTTTACCATCTTTGGAAAGAAAAAAATGTAAAACTTCAAATGGGAGGAAGCGATCAGTGGGGGAATATTGTGACTGGAACCGAACTTATTCGAAGAAAAGGAAATGGTAAAGGATTTTCTTTAACGGCTCCATTGATTACTAAATCTGATGGGAGTAAGTTTGGCAAAAGTGAGGGAGGAAATGTATGGCTTGATGCAGAAAAAACTAGTCCATATCAATTTTATCAGTTCTGGATGAATACTTCGGATGAAGATGCTGAGCGATACATAAAAATATTTACTTTACACACAAAAGATTATATCGAAGACCTTGTTAAAGAACATAAAAATGCTCCACACTTGCGAGCTCTTCAGAAAGATTTAGCGGCTTATATTACTAAATGGGTGCACGGAAATTCTGGATACGAAACAGCATTAACAGCAACAGATATTTTGTTTGGTAAGGCTACATCTGATAGTTTACGGAATTTAAGTGAAAATGACTTTTTTTCAATATTTGATGGAGTAAAAAAACATCAAGTATCTGATGTTCAAGGAATTAATATTGTAGATATGTGTGCAGATTCAGGTTTTTTGGCAAGTAAAAGTGAGGCAAAACGTGCATTAAAAGAAAATTCTGTATCAGTGAATGGTGAAAAAGTTACGGAAGATTTTAACTTTTCAGAAGCAGATTTGATTAATTCAAAATATGTTCTATTACAGCGAGGTAAAAAGAATAAATTTATCCTCATAAAGAGTTAGCTTATGATATCAATTGACCCTAAAGAAATATCTGTTTCTAAACTTCATCGATACCTTTTAGGAAGTATTGGTCCTCGTCCAATTGCTTTTGCAAGTACAATTGATAAAAAGGGTAGTAGAAATTTAGCACCATTCAGTTTTTTTAATGTATTTAGTGCTAATCCGCCAGTACTTATATTCTCGCCGGCTCGAAGCGGCAGAACAAATACGAATAAAGACACTTATTTCAATGTAAAAGAAGTTCCTGAAGTTGTGATTAATGTGGTTACCTATGCTATGGTTCAGCAAATGAGTTTGGCAAGTTCGCCATTTGATAAGGATACAGATGAATTTGTTAAGACAGGTTTTACACCTATTGAATCTGAAACGATCTCACCATATAGAGTCTTAGAATCGCCTATTCAATTCGAGTGCAAGGTTATAGATATCAGGGAACTAGGGTCTAACGGTGGTGCTGGTAATTTGATTTTTTGTGAAGTTAACAGGATGCACATAAATAAGTTTGTTATTGACCAAGATGGTTTGATTGATCAGCAAAAGATAGATTTAGTCAGTAGAATGGGAGGTAACTGGTATTGTAGATCAGATAAAAACTCAATGTTTGAGGTTGACAAACCAATAGCTACAATTGGAATTGGAGTTGATGCCTTGCCAGATAATATTCGTTTAAGTAATGATTTAACTGGGAATGATCTAGGTAAAATTGGTAGTATGCAAAGGATACCTAGTTCAAATGAGGAGATGGAGCTACTCTCAAACTATGAAGGAGATTGTACCTTTGAAAATGCTAAAAAATTATTGGAGTCTAATAATGTGTCTTTAGCTTATGCCATACTTAATCAATTAAATCAATGAATATTCAAAAGTTATTTTTCAAGATAATAATTTCTTTTACATACTTAATTAGGATATGGGTGTTGATATTGCCTATTTCCATTGCTATTATATTCATGAAAGAAGAAGGTTGGAGATATGGTTTTACGTTTATTCAGAGTAATCTAAATGTTGCTTTTTTTACATCTTTTGCATTGGGATTTTTAATTTCTCTTTATCATACTTTGAGTTTTGAGGAAGCAGAGGGAGCACCAGATCAGAATTACTTAAAATCCCATCAAGAAGTTCAAGTCAAAAGTGATTTTACATTAGAGCAATTAGAGGAATGGTTAATTAATAATACCAAGTATAAAGAAGTGAAGCTATTTGATAATCAAATATCAGCTTTAAAAAAAGTGTATTTTTTGAAGGCAGATAAGATTGAAGTATCAAAAAAAGAGAATGTGTTTACCATAAAAAGTATCCCTCATTTTAAATGGTGGTTTATTGATTTTGCAAGGAACTATAAAACTGTTAAAAGTATAGCAACTGTAGTTAAGAAAAAAGTATGAAGGTGTGTATTTTGTCAGGTTCGGCAAGAAAAAATAACAATACATTACGGGTAGCAAAGGCCCTTTCTAATCACTTTACTGATTCAGTTATTGTGGATTTTCAAGATTATGATTTGCCAAATTTTAATCAAACGAGTATTTCCAAGGAAAATCTCTCCGGGTTTCAATCTGAATTGATTAATTCTATTGAAAAATCTGATTTGTTGTTTATAGTTTCTCCGGAATATAATTGGTTTCCTACTGCAGAAATCATCAACACAATCCATCAATTAGCACAAGAAGATCACATTCATATATTTGATCGTAAAGTAATTGCTACCGTTGGAGTCAGTGCAGGAAGAGGTGGACGAATGCCTGCAGTTCAATTGGTTACAGTAATTAATAAAATTATTGGATTTTTTAATTTAGAAAGTATGACCTCTGCTAATACTTTTGAGGTACAAGAGGTGACTAGGTGTATTGATAGTGACGGATTATTGTTGGATAATAAGATTTTTAATAAGGGATTTTTGTCATTCGTAAGCTATTCTTTAAAAGTTGCTCAAAGATGGCATTTAAATAAATGAAAATTTCTACATTGCGAAAGCTAAAGAATATTGAGATTTCGTATGAAAATATTTTTACCAATAATAGGACTTATTTTTTCTCTTCAGGCTTATTCACAGAATACAAGTTTTGTGAAACTGATTTTAAATGATTCAACAGATCAAGCTCAGTATGCATTTCAATCATCATCAGGTGATTATTTTTTGCTATACAATACTACTAGTTTAGGTCAAGGCAGTAAGGATTTTGGGGTATCTAAAACAGATGGTTTGGGGGATGTGATTTGGTCATACACTTATGGTAGATTAAATCGAGACAGTGCAACTAGTATGAGCCCAACAAGTGATGGCGGGGTTATTGTTTGCGGACTCACTGAAGGAAGCTTAAATAATGAAGATGGTTTTGTATCTAAGATAAGTTCAAGTGGTACACTTCAATGGTCAAGGACATTCAAAACAGATAGTTCAGAACAACTTTTTGATGTTATTCAGTCATATTCTGGGGATTATTATGCTTGTGGGTTTGTAAAGACAGATTCTTTAGATGAGAATATACTTATATGCAAACTGACAGGTAATGGTAACGTATCTTGGACACGCTCGTTTGGCGGTAAAGGAAATGAGAGGGGATATTCATTGTTAGAGGATAATACAGGTAGGATAATCATTGCCGGGAATACAGAAAATGATTCTATAAATATTGGCCCAAGTGGAGATAGTGATTTTCAGCTTTTGGCAATTTCTGTCGCGGGAGGTGTTTTGTTGTCCAAAAATATTGGTAGTGGTTTTTCAGAGACCGCAACTCAAATAATTAAATCTCAGGATAACAAGTTTTATGTTGCCGGAGATATAAGGCCTATTGGGGCTAGTGGAGAAATTTTAATTTGTAAGCTAGATACAAACTTTGATGTTTTAAACAGTGAGTTATTGGGAACTAATTCACTTGACAAGTTAAGAGATATAAAATTAAGTGAAAATAATTCTATTATTTTGGCTTTATCGGCAATCACTCCATTTTCCAGCGATGCTATTATATGTAACGTATCTTCTTTGAATAGTATTTCGCAAGGTCAAAAGTTTGGTGGAATGCAGCTTGATGGGCAATCGGGTATTTCTATAATGGGCTCTCCTGCAAGAGGATTTTCTGTATTTACATCGGGAGCTTCTTTAGGTAATACATCATCTGAAGATTTATATTTAACAAAAATCCCTAAATCTTTTAATATATCATGTGCTTCAGATTTTGAAGCTGTTCAGCCAATGGGTAGTTTGAATTTGAGTAAAAATAGCTTTTCGCAAATTACAGCCCTAAATTCTAATGCAAGTATTTCATTTACTAAAACCAAATACAATTCAAGAGATTCGGTTGTTTGTTGCAGTTTAGAGGCACGCGTTTCTGCAGATTCAGTGCGTATTTGTTCAGGTGCTTCAGTAAATATTGGAAGGTCATCAATTAGTGGCTATAAATATTCTTGGACAACAAAGAGTTCATCGTTCACGAGCAGTAAGGCTAACCCAATTGTTTCTCCAACTAATGATACGGAATATAAGCTTGTGGTCACCTCCTCCGATGGTTTGTGCGAATCTGATTCGGCAACTATTTTAGTAAGAGTAAAACCCCGAATGTCACAAGAATTCTTGTCAGATACCTTCTTCTGCGATGGATCATCTGTTACTATAAATAGTATGAAAGGAATGTTATTATATGAGTGGGAGAAACAAAATGGAGATAAGATAAGTACTAATTATATTACTATTTCTGATGCAGATACTCTGAATTTATTTATGATTGACAATAATACTTGCAAGTATTATGACACCCTTTACGTTGAGCAAAAATCGCTACCTACATTTTCATTAGGAAATGATACCACAATTTGTGATAACTTAGATATTACATTTAGTGGTCCACCAAATATGCAGTCCTATATCTGGAACAATGTAGCATCTTCTAATCAAACATATACTACTGATCAGTCAAAAGTTCATGGTCTTAGGGTTATTGATAGTTTTGGGTGCATCTATTCAGATAATATTCAAATCCTTACTAATCCTTCTTCCAAAATTAATATTGGAAGCGATACTGCCTTATGTGAAGGATTAACAATAGAATTTTTTGGTCCATCATTTTTTACGAGTTACAAATGGAACGGGATAAGTTCATCTAAAAACATCTATTTGTCTGACACGGACACGATAGTTTATGTAGAAGCATACAATAGTTTTGGTTGCCCAGCATTTGATACAGTTCAAATTCAGTATTTTGATATACCAAAATTCAGTTTTGGTGCAGACACTGGTTTTTGTGATGTTGTGGACTATCAACTAATAGGACCAGCTAATATGAAAGATTATTTATGGTATAATGGTAGTTCAGCTGACAAGATAAATGTTAAAGGACCTGGCCTATATTATTTGGAAGTTACAAATGATGATGATTGTTCATATATAGATAGCATATCTATAAGTAAATATGAAAGTCCAATTATTTCTCTCGGGAATGATACAGCTTTAAGAACAAGTGATCCTTTAATATTAACCCCTGGTTCTGGTTATGATTCTTATTCATGGAGCACAGGTGAAACGACAGAGCGTATTGAGGTTATTGCTAAAAATAAATATAGTGTTACGGTAATTGATTCAAATGGTTGTTCTGGGTATGCAGAAATGCGAGTTACGAGTTCTGCTGGTAATCAAACTGTTGAACAGAGTCAAATTTCAATATTCCCAATTCCTGCTAACAACATTATTGTTATTAATTCAGAAAATGTAAAAGGTCAGGGTAATCTTATTTTATCAAATATTTTTGGACAAGAAGTTATAAAAACCTCAATCGATGGTATCCAAAGCATATTAGATGTATCTGAGTTAATTCCAGGGACATATAAACTTACGTTATTATGCCCAAATCAAGTCTTTCACCAAACGATCATTATTAATAGGTAATGTCCATTGAAGTTCAAAATTTAACCAAAATTTATGGTAGCCAGAAAGCTTTAGATAAAGTTTCATTTTCAATTGGATCCTCAGAGATAGTTGGATTTTTAGGACCAAATGGTGCTGGGAAAAGTACTACTATGAAAATCTTAAGTGGTTATGTCAATGAGACCTCCGGCAGTGCACATATTTTAGGTATGGATGTATCTCAAGATGGGTTAAAGATCAAAAAAAGAATAGGGTATCTTCCAGAGTTAAACCCTCTTTACGAAGATATGTATGTTAAAGAGTATCTTGGCTTTATTGCAGATATTCATGAAATCAAGGACTCAAAAACAGCTATTAATAAGGTTATTGATTCAACAGGACTTGGGAGAGAGTGTCATAAAAAGATCAATCAACTATCTAAAGGATATAAACAACGTGTAGGCATAGCACAAGCGTTAATAAATGATCCTGATGTATTAATTCTAGACGAACCAACTTCTGGATTAGATCCCAATCAAATGAAAGAGATAAGAAGCCTAATTCTCTCTCTCGGGGAAGACAAAACCATCTTATTGTCCTCACATATAATGCAAGAAGTTGAGGCTATGTGCAGTAGAGTGATTATAATTAATAAAGGAAAAATCATTGCTGATGATACATTAGATGCGGTCAAGAAAAATTGGGGTAACAAGCAGAGTTCAATTTATGTGAGATTTAGAGATGCAATTGATCAATCTAAACTATCCTCAATTTCTGGTATAAAATCGATAGATTCACTAGATGAAAAAACGTTTATTATCTATTCTGAAACTTATATAGACTTAGCGGAGCTACTATTTAAATATGCAGTTTCCTCTGATACAATTATTGTAGAACAAAAGGAGCAAGAAAAATCTCTAGAATCTATTTTTCAAAAATTAACGGATCATGATTAGTATCTTTAAAAAAGAAATAAGGAGCTTTTTAAGTTCATTAATTGCTTATGTTGTTATCATTGTTTTTTTATTAATCATTGGATTGTTTACATGGGTTTTTGCTGACGGCAATGTTCTTGTTTTGGGTCACGCTAATTTGGATATTCTCTTTTATATGGCACCATGGGTGTTCACATTTCTAATATCTGCTATTACCATGCGATCGTTTTCAGAAGAATTAAAGCAAGGAACATTTGAAATTTTGAGCACTAAGCCCATTACTGATACTCAAATTGTTTTAGGTAAATTTTTGTCGGCAGTTACTTTAGTTGTATTTGCATTACTCCCAACATTGGTATATGCATATTCAATAGTCAGATTGGGTTCACCTATAGGTAACATTGATACCGGTGCTACTATGGGGTCCTATATTGGATTGATTTTGTTGGGTGCTTCTTATGCCAGCATAGGTATATTCTCTTCTGTAATTACACCCAATCAAATTGTCGCGTTCATACTAGGTCTTTTTTTATGCTTCTTTTTTTATGTTGGTTTTCAGCAATTAAGTAACCTTTCATTGTTTGGTTCATATGACAGCTTTGTTCAATCTTTAGGGATGCAATTGCATTACGATTCAATTAGTCGTGGTGTTGTTGACTCGAGAGATTTAGCTTATTTCGTGTCTTTAATCTTTATTTTTCTCGGTTTAACATTATTAGCTTTAAGAGGAAGAAAGTGGTAGGTAAAGTTATAAATAAGGATAAAAATGTAATGGGAAAAATTATTCTTAGTGCATTGATAATTTGTGTTTTTAACTTCATCGCTAATGAGTTTTATTTCCGAATAGATTTAACCAAAGAAAAGAGATTTACATTATCCGCCTCCTCAAAAAATTTATTGAAAAAGCTGGATGATGATTTATACATAACAGTTTTTTTGGATGGAGATCTTCCTATTGAATATAAGCAACTTCAATCAGCTACACGTGATATATTAAATGAGTACAGATTAGCTTCTGATGGTAGGATTAAGTTTGATTTTGAGGATATCTTAGCTGGCAAAGATATCAAGGAGAAAGAATCAATTCTTAAAGAAGTTTTTCAAAAAGGGCTACAAATTGAACAACCTGAGCTAAGACCTGATGAGGCACCCACAGAAAAATATATATTACCATCAGGTATTGTTTTTTACAAAGGGAAAGAATATCCAATTAATTTACTAAAACGCCAATTCGGTAAATCGTTAGAGGTTGAAATTAATAGTTCAATTGAACTATTAGAGTATGAAATTGGAACAGCTATTCGAAAAGGATTATCGGGCAAAAGTATCAAATTAGCTTTCTCAGCTGGTCATGGGGAGCTTTCATCAATACAAACAGCTGACATAGTTAATTCATTAAGTGAATTTTATTCGTTAGATAGAATAAACCTTAATCTAAAAGATAGTAATTGTTATAAAATATTCGCTTCTGATGTAGCAAATAATCCTCAAAAACCAGTTTTTAGTGTGTTGGTTGAGGGCTTAATTAATAAGCTAAAATCATACAAATGCCTTATAGTTGCTAAACCTGTAATTGAGTTTACAGAGCCAGAGAAATATATTTTAGACCAGTATGTGATGAATGGTGGTAAGGTTATTTTTCTTGTTGAAAACCTGCTAGCTGAAATGGATTCAGTTGCAAAGTACGGACAGATAATGACCGTAAATCATGGGCATAATTTGGATGATATTTTATTTCAGTACGGTGTGAAAATAAAACCAAACCTTGTACAGGATATCCAATGTCATGGAATTCCAGCGATAAATCAGCAAACAAATCGTCCAGGCTTTTGGCCATGGATCTTTTACCCATTATTTAGTGCAGTTGATGACAACCCTGTTTCTAGAAATTTAGAAAATGTTTGGGGAAGGTATTGTAGCACAATTGACACTACTGCTCGTAAAACTCTTAAAAAAACAGTATTACTTCGTTCATCTGCTCAGTCAAGAGTAGCTGCTAATCCAGTGCTGATTTCTTTAGATATTTTAAAGAATAAACAAGATCCATCAAACTTTAGAAATGGGAATCAAATCTCAGCTGTGCTTGTTGAAGGAGAATTTGTTAGTCCTTTTCGATATAGAGATGGTGTAAAGAGGTCTTTTGATTTACCTTTTTCAGAGTCAATAGCTCAAAATTCTATGATTGTAATTGGTGATGGAGATTTAATTAGAAACCAAGTATCCTCAGATGGGAAGGTGTATCCTTTGGGATATGATAAGTTTGCTTCTAAGCAGTTTTCAGCACCGGTAGAGTTTGCAAATAAAAAGTTTTTTCTAAACTGTGTTGACTATTTATGCGACGATAATAATCTTATAGAAGTGAGAAGTAAAGAGGTAATACTTCGTTTATTGGATAAGGGAAAGATTAAAAAAGATAAACTTTATTGGCAATCATTAAACATGATATTCCCCATTTTTATGATTATGATTTTTGGCCTTTTGAATGCATTTTATCGAAGAAAAAGATGGGCTTAATTTTATACAGGTTTATGCATTTAGGCTTTTTTATTGTTCTACTTTGCATTTATAAGCCAAATTTTGCTCAAGATAACACCTACTTAAGTTTAAGCAGCACACCTGGATTTTTATTAGCTCATAGAGCAGACTTAAAGAATTTAGCCGCACATAATTATGGCTTTGATATTTCATTTGAAAAAGAAAAAGAAAATTCATCTTGGGGCTCAAATTATAGTAAGCCATCGACAGGTATCGGACTTATGTATTACAATTTAGGCATGGAGCAAACAGGTCATGCTTTTG
>JAQWZS010000035.1 GCA_029253325.1 Bacteroidia bacterium | reverse complement strand
TTTGGATTAATTCATTCACAGATTTTAGTCCTTCAACCATAAATAGACCATACTTTTGCCTGAACTTTTTGAAATGAAGTTGCTGGTATTGTTTTATTTTAACTTTGCTGAGCAATGATTTGATACTATTTGAATACAAAACTAAAATATTGTCTGACACTTTGGTGTTTTTTGAGTTTGACGGCTTGTCATATTACTCGTATAGTTCCTGAAGGAGAGCAATTGTTGGTGAGTAACAAGATTGATCGAGGAGATATCCATGGAGTTGATTTGTCTGATGAAGAAAAAAACCTAAAACAGAAGCCAAATCGTGAATTATTGGGATTTATTAAATTTCATCTCTGGGCATATCAATATGGAAAAAAAGGACTTGGGATTCGAAAAAAACAACGAGCACTTAGACGATTAGCTGAGAAGGTAGGAGAGCCACCTGTTCTAATTGATTCTAATAAGATTAAAATTTCAGCTCAAAAACTATCTGATTTTTATTTTGGGAAGGGATATTTTGATAATAAAGTAACGTTTTCAATCAAGCCTAAGTTTGGATATAAAAAAAGAGCGAAAGTGATTTATCATGCTAATTTGAATAGTAACTATCAAATTAGAAAATTAGAATATACAACATCATCCAAGATCATGGATGATATTCTAAGATCTAACCAGCCTGAACAGCGAATAAATGTTGGTCAGAGGATTGATTTTCAAGATATAGAAGATGAACGTAATCGTATAACAGAACTCTTTAGGAATCGTGGATTTTATACGTTTAATAGTTCGTATGTTGATTTTGAGATTGATACAATTTTTGGTGGTAATCAAGCTGATGTAGTCACAAACATAAGAAGTTTAACAGAAAATCACCTGCATAAACAACATACTTTAGAACGAATTTTAGTTAAAATAGATGACGCTTTACAACCTGATACTGTATTGCATCAAGGCATCCAATTTGTAGAGGGGAGTTATTTTATCAATCCCATTGCCTTATCTAAAAACATCATTTTTAGAGTGGGGGAATTATATCAAGCTGATCAAGTTCAAAAGACCTATGCGAATTTGCTCTCAATGGATTTGTTTGAATTTGTGACGATACGGTTTAGGCAACCAACGAAAGATAGTTCGAACAGGTTGACTGCTGAGATCATTCTTCAAACTGCACCAAAACACGATTTTACTTGGGAACCCCAAGCAATTTATACTGATAGAAGTGATGTTGTGCAATCTACTTCTGATCAGAATTTTGGAATAGC
Source organism: Bacteroidia bacterium (assembly GCA_029253325.1). Lineage (GTDB taxonomy): Bacteria > Bacteroidota > Bacteroidia > NS11-12g > UBA9320 > UBA9320. The sequence goes on along the minus strand of JAQWZS010000035.1, from coordinate 1,485 downwards.
AAATAATTTTAGATTAAATAACCGAAACGTGTTTGGAAGTGGAGAGTCTTTTAGTTTGAGTTCTCTTACAGCATTTGAAACTCAAATTAGAAGAGATAATAATGGTTCGTTGAACGGATTCAGACAAAGTGTGAATGCTGAACTTAAAATTCCTTCTTTGGTTTATTTTGAGCGTAAAAAGATTAGTCAAAATTTTACAAAAAAAAATACACGTATAAATATTTCATTTTTACATGATCGAAATGTCAATTTTACAAGAAATGTAATTCCATTTAACTTTACTTATGCATTTTCAAAAAAGAGGTTTTCATTTGGAATAACCCCATTGAGATTAAGTATTAATCAAGCGATTATTGATCCTGATTTTTTGAGTACACTGGATAATAGTGGTCAGTTTTATACTAGTCAGTTGTTGACTAATAATATTGTTGCGGGACCAAAAGCAACCATTCACTGGAATAATAAAACCAATAACAATAGTTCATACTGGCAAGTAAAGTCTAATGCACTTGAGTTATCAGGAAATTTAGCTTCATTGTATTTTGATTTATTTACCAACAAAACGGGTAAAAATCGAGAAATTCTGGGAGTGAAATACTCTCAATACGCTAGGTCAGATATAGATGTATCTCATACATTCATCTGGGATGAAAACAACTCATTTGCTTATCGATTGAATACAGGTATTGGTTTGCCCTATGGAAATACAGCGTTTTTACCTTTCGAACGTCGGTTTTTTGTCGGTGGAGGAAATAGTCTTAGAGCATGGAGACCTCGAACAATTGGACCTGGAGGATATCGAGATTCTAGTAATGCGATAACTATTGAAAAGACTGGTGAGGTTCTTTTACAAGGTAGTGTCGAATACCGTTTTGATATTATTGATAAACTCATTGATGGTGCAGTTTTTATTGATGCTGGTAATATTTGGAATTATAGTAAAGATGATAACTTTCCAGATGGAGAGTTTAAATTCAATCGTTTTTATAAAGAGCTTGCAGTGAATAGTGGAATTGGTATCCGATTTGATTTTTCGTATGTCGTTTTTAGAGTAGATTGGGGTATTTCTCTTCATGATCCATCACTTGCTGATGATGAAAAATGGATAATTAAACATTTTTCTAGAAATAGGTGGATTTTTGATCATACTGCAGTTAACTTTGCAATTGGTTATCCCTTCTAGGAGTAGGTTATTTAACCCAATTATTTTTAAACTTTATTTTATTTAAGACCATGAAACATAGAAAGCTTTATTTTTTGGTGAGTGTAACTCTATTACTCTCAAGTTCAATTTTACTTCATTCTTGTGGCGATAAGCCAGGTGGAGGAGGTGTTAATTTCTTCTCTTTAGAAGATGATAAGGCTTTTGGAGCTCAGGTGGCATCCGAGATTGAGGGAGACCCAACGAATTACCCAATTCTTGATAGTTCTCAATATCCTCAAGCATACGCCTACTTATATGCTATTAGAGACAGCATATTAGAG
>JAQWZS010000032.1 GCA_029253325.1 Bacteroidia bacterium | reverse complement strand
ATAGGGTATATAAAGGCAGCAACGCCTAAAATAAGTAGAATATTAGCAATATTAGATCCAAGGATATTACCTATAGCAATTTGCGATGCATCTTTTGAACTAGCCAAAACATTAACAATTAGTTCGGGCATGCTTGTTCCCATAGAGACGATAGTTAAGCCAACAACAAGGTTTGAAACATTATTTTTTTTTGCAATGGTTGCAGAACCAGCCACTAACCAATCAGCCCCTTTTATTAGGAGAACAAAACCAACGACAAAAAGCAAGTAAACTGCCATAGTAATGCAACAAATATGTCATTTTCTTTTTTAATAAGACAAAATGTGTTTTTTACTCGATAAGTAAACAATGTAGACCTAAACGATGTTATAAGTTTGCAGTTTTAACATAAATAAAATCCATGAACAAAACATTAAAGAGACTTTCCATTCTTTTTGCCATATTTAGTTTTCAGTCAACATTGTTTGCTCAGGAATATACCATAAGTGGTAGAGTAAAAGATGCGGCCAACGGAGAAACCTTGCTGGGAGCAACTATTCTTGTTGAATCAGGTGGGGGTGCAATAACCAATGAATATGGTTTTTATTCTTTGTCGCTTGAAAAAGGAAAATATACAATAACCTACAAGTATCTTGGCTTTGATGACGTAGTTAAGACAATTGATCTTAATCAAAACAAAACAATCAATGTAGAACTTATGGCGAAAGCCAATGTCATTGGTCCGGCTATTGTAAGTGCTAAATCTTTAGAGAAGAAAGTTGAGAATAAGAAAATAAGCGTTGTTAAAATGGAAACAGCAAAAATCAAGGAAATACCAGTGATTTTTGGGGAGGTTGACATATTAAAAACGATTACACTTTTACCCGGTATTCAATCTGCTGGAGAGGGAAATTCAGGGTTTAATGTGCGAGGAGGTTCACAAGATCAAAATTTGATTCTTTTAGATGAGGCAACCGTATACAATGCATCGCACTTATTGGGCTTTTTTAGTGTATTTAACGGAGATGCAGTAAAGGATCTAGAAGTATATAAGGGCGGAATCCCTGCCAAATATGGGGGGCGATTATCATCTATAGTTGATATCAAAATGAGAGATGGAAATGCAAAAAAGTTTTCTGCTATTGGGGGTTTGGGAACCATATCTAGCAGGTTAACCCTTGAGGGCCCTTTGGTTAAAGACAAATCAAGTTTTATGATTGCGGGAAGACGTAGTTATGCAGATGTCTTTTTGCCTCTGTCTTCAGATCGAGGTATCAGAGAAAGTAAGTTGTATTTTTATGATTTGAACTTGAAGGCTAATTATGAATTGAGTGATAAAGATCGATTATATGTGAGTGGTTATTTTGGTAGAGACGTTTTAGGTCTTAGTGAGTTGTTTAAAATTAACTGGGGAAATGCTACAGCAACGTTAAGATGGAATCACCTTGTCAACGAAAAGATGTTTGTTAATACATCTTTGGTTTATAGTGATTTTAATTACGGTTTTGATATCAAGTTTGCTGAGAACGCAAGTTTTGGTCTTGATCAAGCTATCAACGATATATATATTAAGTCGGACTGGACGAACTATTTAAATCCGAACAGCAAGTTAAATTTTGGAGGTCAGGTCACCTATCACAGATTTAATCCGGGTTTATTTTCTCCAAACAACGATGAGACAAGAGAGGTGTTTCAAGACATTCAGTTAGAAAAAAAGAAAGCACTTGAAAATGGACTTTATATTGACCACGAGTATACGCATAGCAAAAGATTGAATATGAGGTATGGATTAAGAGTTAGCTCTTTTTCTAATATAGGAGGGTCAGAATTTATTTATACGAAGGATCCGCAAACAAATGAGCCGATTTCTAATTTAACGGTGAAAGATTCGTTTTCAAGTGGCGAGTTTTACAACACATATGTCGGTTTAGAACCAAGAGCATCAATCAGCTATAATTTAGCCTCTACACTTGCTCTTAAAGGATCTTACAACAGAACGTATCAATATATTCAACAAGCGTCTAACACTGCATCAGCTTTTCCAACTGATCAATGGTTTAGTGTCAATAAAAATATCAAACCACAAAAAGCGGATCAGGTTGCAGTGGGTGTTTTTAAAAACTTTGATATCGGACTAGAGACTTCTATGGAGATTTATTATAAATGGATGGACCAACAAATTGATTACAGAGATAATGCTCAAATAGCCTTTAATGAGAATTTAGACGGAGAGCTTTTGTTGGGCAAAGGATGGGCCTATGGAGCAGAATTTTATGTGGCTAAAACTGAAGGAAAATCATCTGGTTTTATATCATATACATGGGCTAAAACCATGAGACAAATCGAAGGCATTAGTAGCGGAGACCCTTATGTTGCAAACTTTGATAGACGCCATAACCTTTCATTGGTCTTTACTCAGAAGTTTTCAAAAAGATTACTAGCCACGGCATCGTTTGTTTATTCTTCTGGCCAACCACTTACTACACCAATAAGTAAGTATTACTATGGTGGTGAGTGGAATTCAGAATACGATCAGGTTCGCAATAATTATAGAATACCAGCTTATCATAGAGCAGATATTGGAGTTACACTAAAATCAAAAGAAAGACCAGATAAAAGGTTTAAAAGCAATTGGAATTTTTCAATCTACAATCTGTACAATAGAGACAACCCTTATGCTATTTATTTTAGCACAGTTGAAGTTGAAGATATAGAGAAAAATCCCGATGCAATAGTAGGAAACACGGCAGCATTTCAAACGACATTATTTCGAATGATACCTGCTATAACATGGAATTTTGAATTTTAAGAATTGATTATTATGAAGAAATTTAATTTAATATTAGGCTTAGCAATTACATTGTCGGCTTGTGAGAGGATTGTAGAATTGGAATTACCATCGAGCGATCCAAAAATTGTAGTTGAAGGTCAAATCACATCACAGTTAGAGCCTTGGGAAATACGACTAACCATGTCCCAACCCTATTTTGATCAAAATAATTTGAGTTTTGTGTCTGATGCAGAAGTTTCAATTGTTGGAACTGACGGCTCTGATGTGAACTTAATTCATTCAGATAGCGGATACTATAAGTCGGAGTTTTCTCAGCAATGTTTACCTGGCGAAACATATAGCTTGTCAGTGATGTACGACGGTCAGGAATATTCAGCCTCTGAAGTGGCTCCAATGGCCTTTCCCATTGATACTATAGCATCATATTATTTGCCTGAAAACAATGGCTTTATTGAAGAGGGATATTATGTTTTTATTCAAGGGAGAGAAAGAGTAGAAAAGGGAGATTATTATTTGTTTAAAGCATATAGAAACGACACACTTAAGGATGATTTTGGATCAAATTTAGATAACGATGAATTTGGCAGTGTTTCATATTTAAACGAAGATTTTGACATCAATAACATAGCTTTAGAATTGAGTAAAGGTAAAACACCACGACCTTTTCCTTTTACAGTTGAGCCTGGAGATACTGTAAGGGTGGAACAATTGGCAATTAGTGAAAAATATTTTAATTATATATTTGATATTGAGGCTCAGTTGGGTAGAAGTGGAACTCCTTTTGACCCACCCCCAGCAAATCCTAATAATAATATTAGTAATGGTGGTTTGGGGTATTTTTCTGTCGTCCACAAAGAGGAAGCTGAAATTGTGGTGGACGAATAATTACTCTATTCGGATTTTATCCAAAAGGCGATTAAGTTCTATTAGTTCTTCTTCACTTAAATGGCTATGGTCATTTACAACGCTGTCAACTAATGCGTTTAATTTTTTAAGAATTCGAGTTCCCCGTAATGTTAAAAAAACATTAATTTGACGACCGTCAAAAGGATTGTTAACTCTTTGAACTAAATCCTTTTTTTCTAATCGGCTAATCAAGCGTGAAGTGTTTGACATTTTGTCAATCATTCGGGACGTTATACCTCCGATTGAAACTGGTCTAGGGTGCTGTCCTTTGATGATTCTGAGCACGTTAAATTGCTGACTAGAGATGTTATATGTTTTGAGAACAGTATTAATTTTTAACGAGAAATAGCTTTGAGTATAGGCAATATTTACGATTGCTTTTTCAGCATTGTTTTTAAACTTTTTTTGTTTGATTCTAGTTTCAATGGTCATAAGATTATTTAGGATTTCAGTCACAAAGAACAAAAAACTAAATCTAAAAAATGTCATAATTATGAAAGTTATTGATTTAACGACAGACTAATAAAAATGAATATTATTGCACACTAAGAAATTTACTCCATCATGTTAAGAATAGTAGCAACGGTTTTTTTTATGGCGATTTTTTTTGCCTTGGATTTTTATGTTTTTCAAGGATTCAAAGTGTTGGTTAAAAAATGGGTGCCGTCACATTCTGCACTAATATTATTTCTTTATTGGGCTATTCCAATAGCTTTATTGGTTCTGGTTATTGTTAAAACCATCTGGTTTTCAGGTGCGTCAAAAAATATATTTTTCGTTTTTTCTTATAGTGTCTTGACAGGACTTTTCTTGGCGAAATTTGTATGGTCTATATTCTTATTGACGGATGATTTAATTAGACTTATCCGACTCGCTTCTAGTCAATTTACAAAGTCAAACTCTTCAAACTCTATTCCAAGGTCTGAATTTATTATCACATTAGGTTTCCTTTTAGCAAGTACATTGTTTAGTAGTTTAATTTATGGAATTGCAAGGGGAGCACATAATTATACTGTTAAAAGAAGAAAGTTGCCAATCAAAGGTTTACCAAAATCTTTTAATGGTCTTCGTATCGTTCAAATTTCGGATATTCATTCAGGAAGTTTTTGGAGTAAAAGTAGAGTTCAAGAGGGGATCGATATGATAAAGAATCTAAAACCAGATTTATTTTTTTTCACTGGAGATTTAGTCAATAATGTGGCAGACGAATTTAATGATTTTAAAGAAATGTTTAGTGAAATAAGTGCTGAGTATGGGTCATTCTCTGTTTTGGGAAACCACGACTATGGCGACTATGTGAGTTGGCCAAATAAAGATGGAGTTACTAAAGACGAGAACCTATTTAAGTTGAAAAAACACCACAAGGAACTTGGATGGAACCTTCTTGTGAATGAACATCATGTTATTGAAAAAGGTGGAGATAGGTTAGTTATTTTGGGAGTAGAAAATTGGAGTGGACATCGAAGGTTTCCCAAATATGGTGACCTAAATAAGGCATTAGCAGGAGCAGAAACTGTTCAAAACAAGCTGCTACTCTCTCACGATCCAAGCCATTGGAGGGCGGAAGTACTAAACAAAAATCCTTCTATTAAAGCAACATTTTCAGGCCATACGCATGGAATGCAATTTGGGATAGACAGCAAATATTATCGATGGAGTCCAGTTAAATACCAATATCCGGAATGGGTGGATATGTATTCTGAGAATGACCAATTTCTTTATGTCAATAGAGGTTTTGGGTATCTAGGGTATCCTGGTCGTTTTGGTTTTCTGCCAGAGATTACTGTTTTTGAACTAGTCTCATCGTAGTAAAATTAAAGCGAGTTTTTAGCAATTATTTTTTGCGGCAACTAACTCAGATAAAAAGTAGGGGTTTTTCTCTAAGTGATTTCCAACTACTACAATGTCTGCACCAGCTTTAAATACTTTCTCTGCATCAAATTGGGTTTTTATACCACCGCCTACAATGAGCGGGACATTGATTTCATATTTGACAGATTGTATGAGCTTTTCAGATGCATGGTTGTTCGCACCGCTTCCACAGTCAAGATAGATGAGTTTGTGCCCCA